>JAUNBV010000203.1 GCA_030526885.1 Syntrophomonadaceae bacterium | reverse complement strand
ATAGAGCACGGAGGCGTCGATCTGCAGCAGCATCCCACGCTCCAGCCGGTTGTGAATGACGCCGGATATAGTGCGGCACTCTTCCTCGTTCATGCGCTCGCGCTCGATCAGCGCAGCGATGGTAACCGCCTCATGGACGCTCATGCCCTGAGCGGCCGCCTCGGCTGCCAGCTCTTGCTCCCACACCGCCTGAAACTGGGCCAGCATCATGTCGATGAGATCATAGACGTCACTATCGTTTACATACAGATAAGTCTCGGGGTACAGATAACCCTCCAGATGACGCTCCCCCGCCGGCGATCCGGCCAGCCACGGATAATCCCACTCCTGTAAAATAGCTTCATTCCACTCCTGGGCGGTGCATAGACCCTTTTCCGTCATCAGCTCCCCGATCTGCGCCAGCGTAAAGCCCTCGGGTACGGTCAATTTGTAGTTCACGATGCGCCCCCCCGCGATCTGCGCCGCTATGTCATCCAGCATCATGCCCGGGCTCAAAGCGTAATCCCCCGCTTTGAGCCGGCTGTCCAACCCCTGGGCCCGGCAATAATTCAAAAAATACTGCGTCTTGGTTATTATGCCCGCCTCGTACAGGATATCCGCAATCTCGGGGGCGCCGGCCCCGGCCGGAATCACGATCTCCATGCCCACGCTCTCTCCCGGCGCGGCCGCGGTCAAGTCGTAATATGTATAATGCCGCCATCCGGCATAACCGGCGACCGCCAATAATAATAACAATACCGCCAGTATTATGATCGCCGCCCTGCTCTTCCCCGTCATGCGCTCACTCCTTAGCTATTTTGCCCTTACCTGTATTTTAACGGCAAAATGTGACAGCGTCCAGTTTAATTACTAAAATGCCGGATTACTGGCAAATGTTCTTGCTTTCAACCCCGGCATAAGGTACAGTATCAATTAAATAAATTGCGGGGGGCAAATGTAATGAAAAAACTCTTGTTAATGCTGGCGGCGTTGATGCTGGGACTTATGCTGGGGGGCTGCGGCGGAGATAAGTCGCCCGGATCGGACATGCAGCTTACCCTGGGGCTGATGCCGGACACCGAATCCATTCCCCTGGTAGTGGCGGAAATGGAAGGCTATTTTGACGATGAAGGAGTGGACGTGACCCTCATTCATTTTAAAAGCGCCCGGGATCGTGACAGCGCTTTGCAAAGCGGCGAATTGGACGGGGTGGTGACCGACATGGTATCGGTGTTTTTTAACAACGAAGGCGGCATCCCGCTGCAGGCCACGGCCCGCACCAACGGACGTCTGGCTTTAATGGCCGGAAAAAATTCCGGCATTACCGAATTCACCGCCGGGCAGGTGGCGGATAAGACCCTGGGGCTATCCCTTAATACCGTTATGGAATACACCGCGGACAGCCTGCTGGCAGGTCATGGATTGTCGGTAGATGCGCAATACAAGACCGCAGTCCCGCAGATACCCACCCGCATGGAAATGTTGCAGGGCGGGCAGCTGGACATGGCCATTATGCCGGACCCCTTTGTTTCCATGGCGCTGGCGGACGGCGCCCTGCTGCTGACCGACACCACGGGGTTTGAACATACCGCGGGAGTCTTTGCCTTCCATCGCGACGTGATACAGGAGCGACCGGAAGCGGTAAAAGCCGTGATGCGGGCATTTGAGGCCGCGGTGGCCGATCTCAACCAGCAGGGCATAGAGCCTTGGAAAGACAATGTTATTGAAAACATGGGATTGCCGGAGGCCAGCCATGAGTTGCTGGTATTGCCGGCCTATAATTCTGCCGTTCCCACTGAGGAAACCTTTCAGGCGGTACAGGGCTGGATGCATGATAAGGAACTCATCACCGAGGAATACGCTTACGGCGATATCGTTGTAAACTGGGAGCAGTTTTAAGTGATCAACATCAGGGACCTCACCGTTCACTATCGCAGTCAGGGCCGTAAAATCATGGCCCTGGACCATTTAAATATCGAC
>JAUNBV010000202.1 GCA_030526885.1 Syntrophomonadaceae bacterium | reverse complement strand
TGATACGCAGCGAGGGCACGATGGGCGGGGTAATCAGCGATAATCTGGACGATTTGCCCTATCTCACCGCTAAAGCGGCGGCGGTGGACCTAAAGGGCGATCAGGTCAAATATGTGAGCCGCAAAAATATCATGCGCTACGGCAATGGCGGCTGCCGCATCGTCATGCTGGACTTGGGCAGCAAACGCGGGGTGCTGGATTCATTTTTGCAGCGCGGCTGCGAGCTGATAGCGGTGCCGGCCAGCACCGGAGCCGATGAGATACTGGCCCTTGAACCGCACGGGGTATATATTTCCGACGGTCCCGGCGACCCGCGCGAGGTCCCCTATGCCATGGAAACGGTGCGGGCGCTGGCAGAATCAAGGCCGCTGTTCGGCGTGGGCCTGGGCCATCAGATCATCGCGCAGGCCTTGGGAGCCGATATCGTCAAGCTGGAGCACGGGCATCGCGGCAGCAACCATCCGGTGCGCGACCCCGCCCGCAAGCGGGTATATATCACCACCCAGAACCACAGCTACGCGGTGGATGAGGACAGCGTGGCCGGTACCGAGCTTCAGGTCACGCTGCGCAGTTTAAACGACGGCAGCGTGGAGGGCATCAGGCATAAGCGGCTGCCCATCGCCTCGGTCCAGTTTGACCCCGAAGGCTATGTGGGTTACAGCGACACCGGTTTTTTCTTCACCGAATTCTTGCAGGCCTGTCGCCCCCCGTCCTCCTGAGGGAGCGCGTGACAGGGGGTTGCCGGGGAATATAATCCACAGAAAAACGGAGGTTACATCATGCCATTGATCGAAGGATTAAAAAAGGTTCTGGTCATCGGGTCCGGCCCTATCATCATCGGACAGGCGGCGGAATTTGACTACGCCGGTACGCAGGCCTGCCGGGCGCTGAAGGAAGAAGGAGTCGAGGTGGTGCTGTTAAACAGCAATCCGGCCACCATCATGACCGATATGCACATCGCGGATCACGTCTATATGGAGCCCATCACCATCGATACCGTTTCCCGGATACTGGAAAAGGAAAAGCCGGACGGCATCATCGCCAGCCTGGGCGGACAGGTGGGGCTCAATATGGCTATGGCGCTGGACCGCGAAGGTATCCTAGAGCGGTTTAACGTGCCGCTTTTGGGCACGCCGCTGGAAGCCATCGCCCGCGCCGAGGACCGGGAACTGTTCAAACAGACCATGGAAGCTATCGGTGAGCCGGTGCCGGAGAGCACCATCGTACATACCATCGAGGAGGCGTTGGCCTTCGCCGCCGATATCGGTTATCCGGTGATCGTGCGCCCGGCCTATACCCTGGGCGGCACCGGCGGCGGCAACGCGCACGATGAGGAGGAACTGCGGGAGATCGTCAACAAAGGGCTCATCAGCAGCCCCATCCATCAGGCGCTCATCGAGCGCAGCGTGGCCGGATACAAGGAGATAGAATTTGAGGTGATGCGCGACCGCGACGACAACTGCATCACCATTTGCAGCATGGAAAACGTGGACCCGGTAGGCATCCACACCGGCGACAGCATCGTGGTGGCCCCGGCGCAGACCCTGACCGACGAGGAATACCAGATGCTGCGCTTTGCCTCCATCAAGATGATTCGCGCACTGGGCATCGCCGGCGGCTGCAACGTGCAGTTTGCCCTGGACCCCTTCAGCCAGAAATATTATGTGATAGAAGTCAACCCGCGCGTCAGCCGTTCCTCGGCGCTGGCTTCCAAAGCCACCGGCTATCCCATCGCCAAGGTGACCACCAAGATTGCGGTGGGTTATACTTTAGACGAGATACCCAACGCCGTCACCGGCAAGACCTCCGCCTGCTTCGAGCCGGCCATCGACTACGTGGTGCTCAAGGTGCCGCGCTGGCCGTTTGATAAATTTGTGTTCGGCGACCGCAAGCTGGGCACCCAGATGAAGGCCACCGGCGAGGTGATGGCCATCGACCGCTCGTTTGAGGCCGCGTTCAT
>JAUNBV010000056.1 GCA_030526885.1 Syntrophomonadaceae bacterium | reverse complement strand
CGGGGTCCTGGGGTCGGGGGTCGGGGGTCTGGGGACTGGGATTAGGACATTTCCCGCAATCGACAAGCGAAGCGCAGGCGGAGCGCGGAAATGACCTACACCCGGAGGGTGCAGGGGGTTCAGCCTCTGCTCTGAGCGCATTCTCTGACGCCGACGACGTATCGGCCTGGGCGGCTGACGCCATGGCCTGGGCGGTAGGCGCGAAACTCATCCAGGGCGACGGCGCCAAACTGATGCCGCAGGACGGCGCGCAAAGGGCGCAGGTAGCGGCGATACTGCAGAGGTTCTGCGAGAAAGCAGCCCGATAAACTATTACCCGACGCCAGCGGGGCGGCCACATTGTGGCCGCCCCGCTTGTCCGTTTTTCAAATTTTTTTCAGGCCATTTTGTCCGCTTTTCAAACTAAATTTCCAACCGGTTGGAAATTTGCTGAACGTCCGCCTGTGGATAAGTGCCGGGCGCGAAGCGTTCCGCAGCGGATAGCAAATAGCTAATAGCGATTAGCGGCGGGAATGGTTTTGCGAAATGGCGGGCTTTAAACCCCCGAATCTTCCCCGTGTTTAATAAAGATTCGGGAAAGGTCCAACGGAGTCCTGAAGCAATGCCATTCCCATCGCGCGGGCGGGCGGCATCGGTCTTGTAGAAAACTGCGCTCCGCCCGGTTTTTTATTGGTCGGGAATGGGAATCGCTCTATGCGGTTAAACTTTTAATCATAGGAGGAAGGGTCATGTATAAACGCATTCCTGCCCATATCGGTGTGATCCCGGACGGCAACCGCCGCTGGGCGGTGGAGAACGGCTATGATAAGCATGATGGTTATGCGCATGGTGTCCAACCCGGTTTCGCTTTATATGAATTAATGCTGGAGCATGGCATTAAAGAAGCCACTTTTTATGGGTTTACCCGCGACAATAATAAGCGGGCGATGGTTCAGCGCGAGGCTTTTACCCAGGCTTGTATCGAGTCGGTGCGGACGCTGTCGGGCCGGGACGCCAATCTGCTGGTCATCGGCAATACCGATTCCTCCGCCTTTCCAGAAGAATTGCTGCCCTATGCCAATCGCCGGGTATGTTTTGGCAAGGGCCTGATCAAGCTCAATTTTTTAGTAAACTATGACTGGGAGTGGGATCTGCGCCATGCGCTGGAGCATGGGGCAATCGCTTCGGCGGAGATTTCCAGGATCGATCTGCTCATACGCTGGGGCGGGTGCCGCCGTCTCAGCGGTTTCCTGCCGGTACAATCGGTTTATGCCGATATTTACATTGTGGAGCACTATTGGCCGGATTTCGATAAACAGCATTTCTTAGCAGCCCTGGATTGGTATCAGGACTGCGATGTAACGCTGGGCGGCTAAGACTGCCTCTGCGCGCTTACCTTTTTTTGCTGGCTTTTTCTAGGGGGCCGATTTGTCAGTGGCTCCCTCTTGTAGCGCAAAAGCTTTCCGCGCTGCGGGCTTAAAAGAGTTTGCGGCTCATTATTTTGTGCTTTTATTTTTTCTGATTTATCGGTATAATGTATCAACATCAAAGTATGAACGCGCACTTTTTTGAGGGGGTACACGGTTTACGATGGGTAGGGTGATAGCTGTCAGTAATCAGAAGGGCGGGGTGGGCAAGACTACTTCCGCGGTGAATCTGGCGGCTTATATCGCGCTGGAGGGGTACCGGGTGTTGCTGGTGGACTGCGATCCGCAGGGTAATGCCAGCAGCGCGCTGGGCATCGATCGGCGGGGGCTCAAGCGTTCCCTGTATGAGTTGATGCTGGGCGAGGCGCACGCGGTGCAGATCATCCGGGCCACGCAGGTAAAGAATCTTTTCGTGCTGCCTTCGTCCATCGAAATGGCGGCCGCGGAGATCGAGCTGGCGGTGCTGCCGGAGCGGGAGAATATCCTGGCCCGGGCGCTGGAGCTGGTGGTGGACGATTATGATTACATATTTTTGGATTGCGCGCCTTCGCTGGGGCTTTTGACCATCAATGCGTTTACGGCGGCGGATTCCGTGCTCATTCCCATGCAGTGCGAGTATTACGCGCTGGAGGGCTTAAGCCTGCTGGTGGAAACGATTTATCTGGTGCGCAAGCGCCTCAATCCGCGCCTGTCCATCGAGGGCATTATGTTTACCATGTTCGACGGACGCACCAATCTGTCCATTCAGGTGGTGGATCAGGTAAAGCAGCATTTCCCCCAGCTCATCTACCGCACGTTGATCCCGCGCAATGTGCGGCTCAGCGAGGCTCCGTCCCATGGAGAGCCCATCGCTACATATGATCCGCGTTCCCGGGGCGGCGAGGCTTATAAGGATTTGGCAAGGGAGGTACTGGAGCGTGAGCGGCAAAGGAAGCAAAAGCAAAGGTCTTGGTAAGGGGCTGGACGGTCTGCTGAAGGTGGACTTCAACGACCCTTCCATCGAGATTAGGGAAATCGCGCTGAAGGATATCGTGCGCAACGAGGATCAGCCGCGCAAGGTATTCGACGATGAGTCGTTACAGGAGCTGGCGGATTCCATTCGCGAATTCGGTGTTTTGCAGCCGATTTTGCTGCGCCCGTTCGGTAAAAAGTATCAGCTGGTGGCGGGTGAACGGCGCTGGCGGGCCAGCCAGATGGTGGAACTGGAATGGATACCGGCCTTGGTGCGCGAGGTGTCCGACCAGGAGATGGCGGAGCTTTCGCTGATCGAAAACCTGCAGCGCGATGATTTGAATTCGGTGGAAGAGGCGGTGGCTTACCGCCGCATGATCGACGAATTTGGCTACAGCCAGGAAACGCTGGCCGATCGCCTGGGCAAGAGCCGCGCCTATATCGGCAATACGCTGCGGCTGCTGATGCTGCCGGAACCGGTGCTGGAAAAGCTGTCCACCAAGCAGATCACCGCCGGCCACGCCCGCACCCTGCTGACGCTGAAGGACGCTACCGACCAACTGCGCACCGCCGAGGCCATCGCCCGCGATAAGATAACGGTTCGCGAGGCGGAATTGCTGTTGAAAAAGTCGCGCGCGCCCCGAAAGGGCCGCCCCAAGGCCAGCCCCACCGCCAAACAGAATGAGCTGCAGGCCATCGAGGAGAAGCTGCAGGAGTTTTTCAGCGCCAAGGTCAGCGTTATCCCCCGCGGCAATCAGGGCAGCATCCGTATCGATTATTACGACGACGACGACCTACAGCGGCTGCTGGAGCTGCTGGGAATTACATTATAAATATTAGTCAACAGGAGGTGAATTAGCGCTTTTGATAATCAATATCAGAAATGCTTCACGTGAAGCATTTCTGTGTATCCCCGGCGGGGCCGGGGTTTGAGATGGGTATTTTTTTGTAAACGGTCGTCGCGTAATATTTGTTTACGTAATATTTTGAGGTGTTTTTATGAAACGAATTACCATCAATGCGTCAACCGAATATGATGTGCTGGTGGGTCCCGATTTGTTGAAAAACATCGGGACCGTTTTGTCCGAGGCGGGCTTTGCTCCGGGACGGATGGCGCTGATAACCGACTCCACGGTGGATGAGCTCTATGGCGAGCAGGTGTGCGCCGAGCTGAAGAATGACGGCTATGAGGTGTACCGGTGCGTGTTCCCGGCGGGGGAGGGCTACAAGACCTGGACTACGCTGGGGTATATTTTGGACTATCTGGCGGCGGCGGAGATTAGGCGCTCGGATTTTATCCTGGGGCTGGGGGGCGGCGTGGTCGGTGATTTGGCCGGCTTTGCGGCTTCGGTCTATTTGCGCGGTGTGCCCCTGGTGCTGGCGCCCACTACGCTGTTGGCGGCGGTGGATTCCTCGGTGGGAGGCAAAAACGGAGTCAATCTGGGCACGGGCAAAAATATGGCCGGCAGCTTTTATCAGCCGCGGCTGGTGGTGTGCGATACCACGGTTTTGTCCCGCCTCAACGCGGCGCAATTCGCCGAGGGGGTGGCGGAGATCATCAAATGCGGGATGATTGCGGACGAAAAACTGCTGGCGCGGATAGTCGATTTCCGGCGCAGCCGAGCCACAGGTTTTGTGCCGGTCATCTCCGCCTGCCTGCGCATCAAGGGAGACTTGGTGGCGCGGGATGAATTTGACCGCGGTGACCGCCATTTGCTCAATTTTGGCCATACCCCGGCTCATGCCATCGAGCGGTGCAGCGGCTACCGCATTTCCCACGGCCAAGCGGTGGCAATGGGTATGTCCATCATGACGCGCGCCGCGATAGCGAAGGGTTTGGCCGATTCGGAGTGTGCCTTGGCTTTGCACACCGCGCTGTTGGCGCACGGCATGGCGCAGCGCTGTCCTTACGGCGCGGCCGAGCTGGCGGCGCTGGCGCGCATGGATAAGAAGCGTCAGGGCGATATAGTGCGGCTGGTCATCCCGGAAATCCCCGGCCGCTGCCGGGTTTATCCCATCGAAGTCGGGGAGCTTTACTCCTGGCTGGCGGCCGGCCTGGGGGAGGCATAAACGATGGATGTCCGTATTTATCCCACCGCCCTGACCGGCACTATCGCGGCTATCGCCTCCAAATCCGACGCGCACCGCATGTTGATTGCGGCCGCGCTGGCGGAACAGCCCACCATCATTAATATGGCTTCCCATTCCGATGATATCGACGCTACCATGCAATGCCTGCGCGCGCTGGGGGCGGGGCTGGAGCAGGCCGAGCCGCAGCGCTGGCACGTTACTCCGCTATGGGCGGGCCGGGGGGAAACGGCGGTGCTGGACTGCCGCGACAGCGCGGCCACCCTGCGCCTGCTGCTGCCGCTGGCCCCGCTCTTGTGCCGCAAAGCTTTTTTTACCGGCAGCGCGCAGCTGGCGCGCCGGCCCCTGGCACAGCTATGTGAGCAGTTGACGCGGCATGGCGCGGTGAGCAGCCGTTTTGTGCTGCCACTTACTATTTCCGGCCCCCTGCGCGGCGGCGGATTCGTGTTGCCGGGCAACGTCAGTTCCCAGTTCGTTTCCGGCCTGTTGCTCGCCCTGCCCCTATTGGATCAAGGCAGCGCGCTTGAACTCTCTTCGCCGCTGGAATCAGCCGGCTATGTGGATATGACCCTGGATACGCTGCGTCGCTTCGGCGTCCAGGCGGAGGCCTTCTCCGGAGGGTACCGCATCCCGGGCGGACAGCGCTACCATTCTCCCGGCACGGTCACGATAGAAGGCGACTGGTCCAGCGGGGCTGGCTGGCTGGCCGCCGGAGCCCTGGGCCGCTCCGTCACGGTCAGCGGGCTGGACCCGGCCTCGCTCCAGCCGGACCGCGCTATTGCCGCCCTGCTGCGCGCCTGCGGCGCCAAGGTCACGGAGTCCGGCTCCGCGGTGACCGTCTCCGGCGCTCCGTTGCAGGCCTTCACCGCCGATGTGTCCGCCATGCCCGATCTGGCGCCGATATTGGCGGTGCTCGGCACTGCCGCATCGGGAACTACAGTGATTACCGGTGCGGAGCGCCTGCGGTTCAAGGAAAGCGACCGCCTGCGCAGTATGACGGCGGGCCTGAACGCGCTGGGGGCGCGGATAAAGGAAACCGGGGACGGGCTCATCATCGCCGGCGGCCGCCCGCTACGGGGCGGCACGGCGGACAGCGGCGGCGATCACCGCGTGGCTATGGCGTTGGCCATCGCCGCCCTGCGCTGCGAACAGCCGGTCATTATCCGCGGCGCGGAAGCGGTGAGCAAGTCGTACCCGACCTTTTGGGACCATTACCGGCTTCTGGGAGGAAAGCTAAATGAGCTTTGAATACGGCGAGACGGTGAAAATTACCCTTTGGGGAACGTCGCACGGGCCGGAGGTGGGGATGATGCTGACCGGCCTGCCGGCGGGGGAAAGCGTGGATATGGAGCAGGTGCAGGCCATGCTGAACCGCCGCGCGCCGGGCGGGGCTCACCGCAGCGCCCGGCAGGAACGCGATATCCCCCAATACCTTTCCGGGTTGAAAAACAACGTGACCGATGGCACCCCGCTGCGCGCCGTCATTCCCAACGAGGACGTACGCTCCGGTGATTACGATGCCCGGCGCACTATCCCGCGCCCCTCCCACGCCGACTACGCCGCCGTGATGAAATACGGTCCCGGCGTGGATTTGCGCGGCGGCGGCGTTTTTTCGGGCCGCATGACCGCGCCCTTATGCCTGGCGGGAGCCATCTGTGAACAGATTTTGGCGCGGCGCGGCATCACCGTGGGCGCGCATCTGGCCGCAGTGGGAGACATCGACGACCGCCCCTTCGACCCGGTAGCGGTGGACCAAGCCTCCCTGCTGGCCCTGCGCCGTCTTGAGCCCCCGGTGCTTGACGCCCGCGCCGGCGCGCAAATGCTGGCGCTCATCGCGCAGGCCGCTGACGGCCATGATTCGGTGGGCGGCATGGTGGAATGCGCCGCCGTGGGCCTGCCCCCCGGACTGGGGGCGCCGCTGTTCGGCGGGCTGGAAAGCCGGCTGGCGGCCGCCGCCTTCGCCATCCCCGCGGTAAAAGGCATCGAATTCGGCGCCGGATTCAGCGCCGCCCGCATGCGCGGTTCAGAGCACAACGACAGTTTTTACTGGCACGGCGGCGCGGTAAATACGCGCACCAACCGCCATGGCGGCATCCTGGGCGGCCTGAGCTCCGGTATGCCCCTGCTCCTGCGCGTGGCCTTCAAGCCCACCCCCTCCATCGGCCGGGAGCAGGACAGCGTAGACCTTGCCACCGGCGAAAACGTCAGGCTCGCCATCTCCGGCCGCCACGACCCCTGTATCGCCCTCCGCGCGGTGCCGGTATGCGAAGCGGTGATGTCATTGGTGCTGCTGGACGTGATATTGACTCCCTCGGAGCCGGCCGCAGCCCCCGAGGCTGGGGAAATGGCGCCACAAACCCCCCCCTAAAAGATAAGTGAGGAAAGGCATAATGCGATGGAACTAAAAGCTTTACGCGCTCAAATTGACGCTATCGACAATGACATGCTGGCGCTGTTCGTGCGGCGCATGGAAGTGGTAAACGACATCGGCGCGCTCAAAGCCGCCGCCGGATTGCCGGTGGCCGATCCCGCCCGTGAAGCGGAACTGCTGGCCCGCATCACCGCCCAAGCCCCGACGGAGCTGAAAGCCCCCGCCGGCGAGCTCTTCACCCTGCTGCTGCGCCTGTCGCGGGAACGGCAGGGCAGCGCGGCAGGGGAGATTGGATATGATGTCTAAGAGGGGGGGCATCACGCGCCCTATTCGATGATCTTTATCCCGCCGATGAGCGGCAGGGGCGTCATCTTGTCCTGACATACGTTGACCAGGGCGATGATCCAGAACACGAACAGCACCAGATAGAGCACTAGGCCGATGACAATCACGCACAACAGCCCCGCCACAAGGGAGGCGAGGAACAGGATCAGCGCCTGATTGGCCCAGAAGGTGCCGAATGCGGTTTTCGGCGGAACCAACAGCGGGAGAAAGAACAGCAGCGGGAAAACTACCGCGATGATAGCTATGGCCTTGCTGTTGTCCGTCACGGCGGGTTGGGGCGCCGCGCCGGGGTAAGCCTGCTGTTCCGCCCCGCTCAGCCTTGCTCCGCAGTTTTCACAAAACCGTGCCTCATCCGTGACGGAGATGCCGCAATTACTGCAAAACGCCATTCTATGACCTCCTTTATCTAATATGACAGCTGGCTTAAAGGGTTATTTTTATCCTATCAGATTATTGCCGCGCCTGCAACCGCCGCCGCCCTGGCCGTTATTTTTATTTTATTAGCAAAAAGGGCTTTTAGTATTAAAATCAGCTGCTATACTGAATATAACGGTACCGGAATAAAGCTTGAAAGGATGGTTACTATGCATGAAATGACGGTAAAAACGATCGGCGAGGTGTTCGTCACCGACGATGACGCCGGGATAATCCTAAAGCGGGAATATCTTCCTGCCATGACGGGGTTGGAGGGGTTCAGCCATATCCAGCTACTGTGGTGGTTTAACGGCTGTGATAATGACGAGTGCCGGGCCTCCGTGACGGAAAAGCGCCCCTACCACAACGGCCCGGAGGAATTGGGAGTGTTCGCCACCCGCTCGCCGCTGCGCCCCAACCCCATAGCCCTGTCCTGCGCCGGCGTCACTTATATCGACCATGACAACGGGGTAATCGGGCTGGCATATGTGGACGCCGACCACGGCAGCCCGGTACTGGACATCAAACCCTATACCCCCAGCCTGGACCGGGTGGAGAGCCCACGCGTCCCGGACTGGTGCGCCCATTGGCCGCAGAGCTGTGAGGAATCGGGCGACTTTGACTGGGAGAGCGAATTCAACTTTTAAACCCCCGGCGCCGTATAGGGCGTGCCCGGGCCCGCATAGCACGTTCAAGCGGCGGTTGCCG
Organism: Syntrophomonadaceae bacterium; assembly: GCA_030526885.1. GTDB lineage: Bacteria > Bacillota > Syntrophomonadia > Syntrophomonadales > Syntrophomonadaceae > JAUNBV01. The sequence continues at coordinate 3,040 of JAUNBV010000056.1, read as the reverse complement.
CCGCCGCTTGAACGTGCTATGCTACATCATATACTATTGTACGGAGGAAGGATATGTTGTGCGGATTGCTGGGCCATGGTATCGCTTACAGCCTTTCCCCGCGGGTCCACGCCCTGCTGGGGGATTACGACTACGAGCTGTTTGACCTGCCGCCGGAGGAACTGCGGGACTTCATGGCTGACGCGCCCTTTGACGGCCTCAATGTCACTATCCCCTACAAGCAGGCCGTGATGCCCTATTGCTCCGACCTGTCGATGGTGGCCGCCTTTTGCAACAGCGTCAACACCGTGTTGCGGGACGGCGACGGCTACCTGCACGGGCACAATACCGATTTGCCCGGCTTTCTCTGGCTGCTTACGCACCTGGGGCAAAGCCTGCGCGGGCAAAAGGTGATGATCCTGGGCAGCGGCGCCACCGCCAATACCGTGGCCGCGGCCGCCCAACATCAGGGCGCGGCGGACATCGTGGCCGTGTCCCGCCGCGGCCCGGTCAGCTACCACGACCTCAGCGCCCACTACGACAGCACCGTCATCGTCAACACCACCCCGGTAAGCGACCGCCGGTTGCTGGAGCTCAACCATTTTTCCTGCTTAAACGCCGTCATCGACGTTATCTACGCCCCCGCCCAAACCCCGCTACTGGACGACGCCCACGCCCGGGGCATTCCCTACAGCAACGGCCTGCCCCTGCTGGCCGCCCAGGCGAAATACGCCTCCGACCTCTTCCTCGGCCTCACCCGCGACGACGCCGTCATCGAAGAAATCCTGGCCAGCCTCCGCTCACCCGCCGCAGGCGCATGACCCTCCTCCACGGGCGCGAAGCGGTTAAAGCCCATTCCCGTATTTTGCATAATTTACCCTTGCTATGCCGCATAAAATGCGAAAAACAGAAATGCTTCACGTGAAGCATTTCTGCCTAGCCCTGATGGATACGGGGATAGAGGCCCCGATTTATTTGTAAGCCGTCGGTGCGTAAATTACGCGACCTTTGTAAATGTATTTATTTAGCTGCATATTTTCCCGCAAAGCGCCGGTGCGCCCCGCCCACCGCGCGGGCAATAACATCGGCCATGCGGTGGACTACGTACAGGCGCGTGTTCTGCAGCACCATCTGGTCGAGAAAGCCGCCGATATTTACCACCCCGGAGATATGAAAGTCGCCTACCTCCGGCAGCTCCTTCTGCAAGGCGGTACCGGGCTTCAGGCTGCCGCTGCGCAGGCTGATCCAGCCGATGCGATCGGTGCTGCCAAGCGACGCGTCCACCGCCAGCACAATGGCCTGGGGGCATTTGCGGTTGATATCGTCCAGCACCTCATACAGATTGCCGGCATGGACCGGACGCTCCAGCGTGCCATAAACATAGGGGCTCACGCCCGCCGCCGCCAGTTGGGTGCCCACCAGCGGCCCCAAGCAATCGCCGGTGGCGCGGTCGGTGCCGATGCATATGTAAACCATCTCTCGCCGGAAATTGGGGTTATAATCATTCAAATAGCCATACACCGCGTCCTCCAGCCCGCTCAGGCTGGCCGCCGCCTCATAGTGAAAGCTTCTCTCCGCCGGCACCGTCCGCCTTACCCGCTGAAACAATCCCATCGCTTAAAATACCTCCTGACCGGTAGCTGCGCACCATTCCGGAAATGTTATTCCTCCCCGCGGCCAAAAACATTGCGGCCATGCGTGCACAGCCCCCTATGGCGGCCGCGCCACACCCGATGCGTTCCCGGACCAAGGGACACGCGCCGCAAAGCGGAACCCTTTTTGTTCGCCCTTGAGCCCTAATCCAATTCTCCCCGGCTGTCAAAAATTTATGCGGTAATCCCGGCAAACTTGAATAGAAATGTCACATGCAGATTCTTTGAGCCGGGGTTGACGTCATGAAACACAGCTGGTGGCTGGCCACCGCTTATCTGGGCGCGGTAATCGGGGCGGGGTTCGCTTCGGGGCAGGAAATAGTACAGTTTTTCGTATGCTACGGTCCGCAGGGGCAGGCCGGGGCGGTGCTGGCCACCGCGCTGTTTGCGCTGGCGGGGGCGGCGCTGATGTGGCTGGCGGGGAAAAAGGGCTTTTCGCACTACCAGGATGTACTGCGCTTTACCCTGGGGCCGCGGCTGGGGCGTTTGGTGGACCTGCTGCTGGCGGGGTTCCTCTTCGTGGGCGTCAGCACCATGCTCTCCGCCGCCGGCGCCATTTTCTCCGAACACTTTTACCTCCCGGCGGGGCGGGGCGTACTGCTGACCTTTGCCCTGGTACTGGTGCTGCTGTTCCGCGGGTATCAGGGACTGATGCTGGCTTACGGCCTGCTGGTGCCGGTAAAAATCGCGTTGCTGATGGGCATCTCCGCCTGGGCGGCGTTCTTTATCGACCCCGCCGCGGTGCCGGCGCAGTACGGCGGGGCGCTGATGCCCGACCCCCAAAGCTGGCTGCCAGCCGCGCTGCTCTATGTGGCCTACAATTTCGCGCTGGCCATGGTCATCCTCACCGAATACCAGCGGCCGGGCAAAATGCGCGCCGGGGTGGCGGGCGCAGCACTGGGGGGCCTGCTGCTGGGTGTCATCGTGCTCATAAACTACGCCGCCCTGTCGCGCTTCCTGCCCGCCGTGCTGCATTACGAAGTCCCCATGCTGTACGTGTGCGGCAACATCTCGCTCACCGTAAAGCACGTCTACTGCGCAGTGCTGTGGCTGGGCATCCTCACCACCGCCTTGGCCAACGCCTTCGGTTTCGCGCAGCGCCTGTCCGGCCACGGCTTCATCAGCTACCGCGCCGCCCTCATCGGCGGGCTGGTGCTCTCCCTGCCGCTGGCACTGCAAAGCTTCTCCGGCCTGGTCGGCAAGATCTACCCCCTGTTCGGCCTGCTGGGCATAATCATCCTCACCGCCCTGTTCATCAAAGTCATCGCGGAAGCCGCGAAATCACTGCGCCAAAAAAAGCTCTGGAAAAAAGCTTCGTGAGCTTCATGCGGTTTTTAAACCCGCACAAATGTTAAAGCTCCCCCATTTTGATTGGCCGGGCATAATAAGACTTGTGGCCTGGCTTATTA
>JAUNBV010000055.1 GCA_030526885.1 Syntrophomonadaceae bacterium | reverse complement strand
ATAAAAAATGCTTTTAGAAAACCGATAGCCCTGCTGCTGGCACTGATTATGGCGTTCAGCCTGCTGCCGACGGCAACGAGCGCAGCGGATGATGCCGTTACCGCGATGATATCGCATAGCGGCGGCTATAGTGTCGCGGCTAAAGCTGCCTTGGAGGTCTATCCCGGGGCTTCTGGCAATGCCACGGCAGCCACCGTTGGCATCGACGATATCGGCACCATACTTGAAAACATCGCGGCTGGCTATGTGGACAGTTCCGATCCGTGGGTAGTCATAGACATGGCCGCTTACGCCCGCTACAACGGTTCCGCGTCCAGCGTAACTTCAGCGGAGGCAAAACAGGCGCTGATAGATAGCGCCATCGGTCACGCGCAGGAGGTTCCACGCGACGATGGGAAATTGGCCAAGGACATCGTGGCATTGCAAAGCGTGGAGATTGATCCGCAGGAGCTATACCCCCGGGGCGAAGCGTTAAACCTTATCGACGCACTCGATTCAACGGCCCCTGACAATATCTATAATGTGGGCTATATCACGCTCCACGCCTATCGTCAGGGAGATTTCCTGACGCCGGAGAAAGCGGCGGCGCTGTTTGCGGTCATAGAGGGATATGCCAACCCAGCCGGTAATTATGTATATGATCCTTGGGGATATGGAATAGATTTCGATACCCCCGGCGCCATCCTTGCCACCGTAGCACCGTTCGCGGCGGACGCGACCGACACCTGGGGCGTAAGATCGCGGGCGGTCATCATCCGCGACCGGATCATCGCGGAACTGGCAGATGATTCGCGGCAAAACGCTTCCGGTAGCTACGGCAGCGCCAATGCCGACTCCATGGTAATCGTAGGCCTTGCCGCTGCCGGTATCAATCCCAGCACAGATACAAGGTTTGTTACCGCTGGCGGCAAAAGCATTATTGACGGGCTTCTATCGTATGCGCTGCCCGATGGGTCCGGCTTTGGATATAATAATAACACCGCCAAAGAGCCTTATGCCACGGAGCAGGGGTTCCGCGCACTCATTGCCGCGGCGCAAATGCGGGCTGGCAGGGATTACTGCAATGTGTATGATTTCAGCGCCAATGCGGTGCAGCCCGGCTATGGCTCCCTGTGGACTGGCAGCCCCGTCACCATCGCCACCGTACCGGCAGGCGCAACGGTAACCGTCGCGGGACAAAATGCGGTTTACGGCCACTGCTTTGACCTGGCCGCCGGGGACTACGAGTATTCGGTGTCAATGGCCGGATACGCCGCCAAGACCGGCGCCATAACCGTAACTGCTGCTGAGGCCACCAACCGGACGGCCAGGACGGTCAATGTTTCCCTTACCACGGGCTTCGCTTCGGGTACCAAGCAAATCACGGTCTACTTTACGCTCGTAGGCGATACGGATCATGACAGCGGCATAACGCACGTGTACCGCACCGATAAGGCGGCGCTGCCGGTGTGGATAGCGCGGACGGCGGTGACCGTAAACGCCGGAGCCAGCGCCTTTGATGTGTTCGATGCCGCGCTCGCCGCCGCCGGACGCTCCTATGTGGAGCAATCGTTAGGCTATATCGTCAGCATCGAATCGCCCGACGGCAGTATGCTTTCCGAGCTCGATAACGGCAGTCATTCCGGCTGGATGTATCTGGTCAACGGTTCCTCCCCCACCATCGGCATCCGCGATTGCACCGTGTCGAACGGCGACAGCATCGTGGTATATTACACCGATGACTATACGCAGGAGACCGGCTCCGAACGATGGAGCGGCGGCGCCGTCAGCCCGGCCGGGGTCGCGCCGGACAAGACGGTTACCGAAACCATTACTCCTGCCGTTGTGGTGGCGCAGGGCACAGCCGCGGCGCACGTTACCGCCAATGAGGTCAATGCCGCCATCCGCTCCGGAGCGGATGAGATCGTCATCGCGCCGGTGGTGGCCGGTGAGGCGAGCGCGGTTTCCGTCAGTGTACCCACCGCCTCCGTTGCCGCCATCGCTTCCGGCGGAGCCACCGCGTTGACCATTCACACCAATCACGGCGCTATCGCCATCCCCAATGAAACGCTGGCGGCGATTGCGTCGCAGGCGGATGGCGCCGATATTGAGATTACGGTTGAAACCAAAACCGTTGAAGACGCGGAAAAAGCCATCGCCGCCAGCGATAGCCCCGACGTGGGTTACATTGATCTGGAAAACGCCACCGTGATTCAGGTAGGCATTACTTCCGGTGGTGATATCATCACCGGCTTTGGAAGCAACTCGCTGACCGTCACCCTGCCCGTGGATGACAACTATACCGAGGGAAGGAGTTACCTTGTGGTTGTGGTCGGAGACGATGGTACGGCGGAGATAACCACCGGCACGGCGATCATAAAGGACGGGCAACGCTTGGTAGCCGTTACCTTAAACCACCTCACCACCTTCATTGTCACTTATGTGCCCGCGCTAGAGTTTACCGATGTGGCAGCCGATGCCTGGTACTATAACGCGGTGGCGTTTGCCGTCAACCGAGGATGGTTTAACGGCGTGGGCCATGATCTTTTCGACCCGGATGGCACGCTGACCCGCGCTATGCTGGTGACGGTGCTGTACCGTCTGGAGGGCGATGCTCAGGGCTCAGAGGGGTATGGCCCGCCGGGGCAGCAAAAACACGCATCGGTATTTAATGACGTCAAGGCCGGTTCGTGGTATGCTGAGGCGGTAGCCTGGGCGGCGAAGAACGGGATTGTGGACGGCTACGGAGACGGGCTGTTCGGTCCCACCGACAGGATTACCCGCGAGCAAATGGCGGCCATGCTCAAGCGCTATGCGGACTATAAGAAGTACGATACGGTAAACACAAGCGACCTCGCGGCATATACCGACGCCGATGCAATCAGCGGTTGGGCGGTGGATGCCGTGAAGTGGGCCAAAGCCGAGGGACTGATTACCGGCACTACGGAGACCACCCTCGAACCCGCCGGTCTCGCTTCCCGCACGCAGGCGGCGGCTATCCTCATGCGCTTTTGCGCCAACATGGGGGAATAGAGCATAATAAAAACTGGAGGAAAACAATATGCCCAACACGGTAAGATGGTGTATATGCGCCTTGCTGGCGCTGATGTTGCTGCTGAGCTCCGCACCGGCCGCGCACGCGGCTGACCGGGCCGATGAAGCCCTTGAGGAAACGGCGGCATGGTTGCTGGCCAATGTGCCCTCCCCGCATGTGGGCAGCATCGGCGGGGAGTGGGCGGTGTTCGGACTGGTGCGCGCCGGCGTGGAACTGCCGGCGGGCTACCTTGAGAGCTATTATGATGCGCTCGAAGCCCAGACCGTAGAGTGCGGCGGCGTTTTGAGCAGCCGCAAATACACGGAGTATTCCCGCGTTATCCTCACCTTGACGGCGCTCAAGCGTGACCCCACCGATGTGGCGGGATATGATTTGCTGTTGCCGCTGGGCGATTATGACCGAACCGTGTATCAGGGCGTCAGCGGCGCGGTATCCGCACTGCTCGCCCTGGACAGCGCCGGTTATGAGGTGCCGGTCAACGCGGATGCTGCCACCCCGGCGACCCGCGCGCTATACGTAGCCAGGATACTGAGCTGCGAGCACCAAGGCGGCGGTTTTTCCGTCAGCGGAAACGGTGAGGCGGATGTGGATATGACCGCGATGGCGCTGGCCGCGCTGGCCCAATACCGGGAACAGCCTGCGGTAAACGCGGCGGTGGAGCGCGGCCTGGCGTGGCTGTCCACCGTGCAGGAGGCGGACGGCGGCTTTGCCAGCTACGGCACGGCCAATTGCGAGAGCGTGGCCCAGGTCATCGTTGCGCTGTGTGAGTTGAGAGAAGATGTGGACTCCCCGCGCTTTACCAAAAATGGCAAAACGGCGTTGGACGCCCTGTTGTCCTACGGAGCCGGGGGCGGCGGATTTGCCCATGAACGCGGCGGCGCGGTGAACGGCATGGCGACGGAGCAGGCCTTTTGCGCCCTTGCGGCCATCAAACGGGCCGATGCGGGGCAACCCGGCCTTTACGATATGAGCGGCGCGGCACCGGTAGCCATCTTTGCGGATATCGCCGGCCATCCCGCCCGGGCCGCCATTGACGCTCTGGCCTCACGCGGCATTATAAACGGCATGGGGGATGGAGACTTTTCCCCCGACGCGACCATGACCCGGGCGCAATTTGCCGCCATCGTGGTGCGCGGTCTGGGGCTGACCCCGCAGAGCTGCGACGCTTTCACCGATATTGCCGCCGACCGATGGTACGCCCCCTATGTGGGCGCGGCCTATGCCAGCGGCATCGTCCGGGGCGCTTCCGCCACCACCTTTGAACCGGAAGGAACCATCACCGTTTGTGAGGCCGAGATCATGCTGGCCCGCGCCGCACGGATATGCGCTCTGGATGGGGAAGAACCGGCATGGTTTCCCGACCCCGCGCTGATAAAACGCGGCCAAATAGCGCAAAAGCTTTTCGAACTGCTGACTGCGGCGGAGTTGATATAGGCATAAATATAATCCCCAGACGTAATTTCCGCCCCGACCGCATACCGAAAAATACCCCCCCTCTATCCCCTGCCGGGCCGCGGCTACAGCGAAATGCTTCACGTGAAGCATTGCCTGAATCGAAATGATTATGTTGCATGAACGGGTAACGGCTTTGCCGGCGTGAAACGATGCATAATTATAAGATGGCATAAGGCAAAATAATGATAAACGCCAAAGGGGGTATGAAAACGAGAACCAGCGCCAGAAATCAGTTAAAAGGAAAGATTACCGCCATCGACATAGGCAGCGTCAATGTGACGGTGACCATCGATATTGGCGGGGGAAACTGTATTACCGCCATGATTACCAAGCAATCATGTGAAGGGTTGGGACTGAAAGTGGGCGGCGAGGCGTATGCGGTGATCAAGGCCAGTTCAGTGATGGTGGGCATCGATTAGACCTTGCGAAAAAACCATATCGGTCATCAATACGCCGCGGGGGCGCTCCGAAGAGGGAGCGCCCCCGCGGCTTTTTTGCGCCGAACGGCGCCTTTGTTGCTGTCAGCATATAAAAACCCCCAAATCTATGCTGCCAGCATAAGTAAAAAACGCTGCCAGCAGCTGTAAAAATTGGAAACAGAATACTACAATTATATTATAAATAAGTCGAAGGGGGCGAGATTATGAGGAAAGCTATTTGGATGGCGCTTATCGGTTTGCTGCTGTGGTGCGGCTCGGTTCAAGCGGCGGACGTTTGGGATGGAACCACGATAGACGATAGTTGGGAAACAAGCGGCGACGGCACCGCGGAGGCTCCTTACAAAATATCCTCCTGCGCGCAGTTAGCGGATTTTGCCGCTGAAGTCAATGGCGGCTCAAATTTCAGCGGAGAGCATATCGTTTTAGTGCAGGATCTGGATCTTGACGGCAACCCGTGGACGCCAATAGATAGCGACGCTTCTTCAAAAAAATTTGCCGGGACCTTTGACGGGCAGGGCCATACCATCACCGGCATGACCATCGATAATTGGGCAAAGGATGCGGGTTTATTCGGCTATATCGGCGCGATCGGAACGGTGAGAAATGTGGAAATGATAGGTGCGAGCGTGTCCGGCCAAAACGCCACTGCCTATTATGCCGGTATTATCGCAGGTACCAACGAGGGAACAATAGAAAGCTGCTATGTGAACGGCGGCCGGATAAATAAGTTTTATGGCGGGGGAGGAGTGGCCGGAACGAATCAGGGCGTTATCAAAGACTGCGGTAGCGGGGCGTCTGTTGACGGAAACTATTGTGCTGGCGGCATAGCCGGGCGCAATCGCGGGGGCGCGATACTTAACAGCTATAACCACGGCCCGGTCACCACAACAAGCGGCAACGCCGGAGGGATAGCGGGGATCAACCGAGTAAGGCCAGTCAACATTAAAAGCGATATCAAAAACTGCTATAACACCGGCTCCGTGAGCGGGGGTGGAAATATTGGCGGCCTCGTGGGTTCTAACAGCAACGGTAATATTTATTATAGCTACTGGCGGTCCGGCGCAGGTGCCGAACGAGCAATAGGAATTTCCGCCGGAGACGGTGCTTATAGCGGTATAGCCTTATTTGCTGACACCGGAGGCCAGCTTACGCCGGGCGAGCTGATTGCCATCGGCGGCGACGGCGATACCCGGCCCGTCAATCCCTATAATGACGGCGACGCTTCGACTACTACGCTGGCGGAAGCGCTTACCCAGTGGGTCATGGATCAGGCCGCGCCGTCCCCGCCGCTGCTGTATAAAGGCTGGGTGCAGGACGAAACGGGCGGTTATCCCGTTTTGGGCGACTACTGGGACAGCCCGCTGGGCGGACAAGTCACCATCAGCGGCAGCGCCGTTTACGGGCAGACCCTCACCGCCGATATCTCCGGGCTCACCCCGGCGGCAGCGCATCGGTGGCTCATCTGGCGGTGGCAGCGCGGCGACAGCGCGACCGGCAGTTTTGAAGATATAACCGGCCTTAATGCCAGCGGCTACACGCTTACCTCCGCTGATGTCAATAAATATATTCGCCTGCAAATCGCCAGCGGCAACGGCAATTATGATGCGGGCAACGCTTTCGCCGTTACCGCGCAGGTGGGGCGCGCCATGCCCGCATATATCCTCCCCACCCTGTCCCCCGTCACCTATGACCCGGAGCTGACCCTGGCCGAGGTGGCCCTGCCCGCCGGCTGGGCGTGGGATGATGAAACAATAGTGCCAACGATAAACGCCACCGGCTATTCCGCATCCTTCACCCCGGCCGATACCCACAATTATCTGCCGGTAAGCGCGCGAATCTCCCTGACGGTTACCGCGCAGCCCCCGGACCCCGGCACCGACCCCGACCCCAATGACCCCAATGATCCGGACGACCCGGACGACCCGCAGGACCCGGATGACCCCACCGATCCCGACCCCAATGACCCGGACGACCCGGATGACCCGGAGCCGGAAACGCCACCCGCGCCGCCGGTTGGGCGCTCCTCCTCGCACGGTTCAACCCCGGCCCCGGTTTCAACCCCCGGGCCCAACCAGGTGACCATCACCCCGGATCGCGCCGATCCCGCCCTGTTTTTGGTGGAGATTACCGACGATAAAGGCCGGCGGCTGGAACAGGTGGAAGGCGGCATAATCATTACCCTGCCGGCGGAGGATACCGCCGTAGCCGTGCTGGTGCATGCCGACGGGACGGAAGAAGTCATAAAGCAAGCGGTGGTGGAAAACGGCATGCTACGCGCCCGCATCCCCGGTTCGGCCGTCCTGAGCATCAAGCCCCATCCGGTCGGCTTTGACGATGTACACAATCATTGGGCGGCAGAGGTCATCAGTTTTACCGCGGCGCGGGAGCTTATGATCGGTACCGGCGAAGGGCGCTTCAGTCCGGAAATGCCGCTCACCGGCGCTATGATGGTGTTGGTGTTGTACCGCCTGGACGGCGAAATCGGGGTTAGCGCCCAGACCCCCGAGACCGGCGACGCGGGAGAAGACGCTGATTGGTATAAAAACGCGGTGGACTGGGCGGCGGAGCATGATATAGTGCGCGGTGTGGGCGTGGATTTGCTGGCGCCGGAGCGGCCCGTCTCCCACGAGCAGTTAGCTGTGACGCTGTACGCATACTATTTCAGAACGCTACAAACTCTGGGAACACAGGAAATGGGCGACCCTGCGGCGGAAATGGTTTGGGCGCAGGGAGACTTCCCCGACCGCGCGGCGGCGGTGGATTGGTGCGCGGCGCAGGGCCTGCTGACCCAGCAGCCTGACGGCAGCCTCGATCTGCAGGGGCCGGTTTCCCGCGCCGAAACCGCCATGGTCATCGAGCGCTTTATCCGCATCCTCCTACGCTAACCACCGCAAAAAACCGGAGCGGCAATCCTCGCCGCTCCGGAAATGACAATTCTTCAGGTTTTGGAGGCCCCTCCCCCACTGTTTTCTAAATCTCTCTCAGCGGCGCCAGCCATTTATCCAGCAGGCGCTCCAGGATGCGGATGGCGATGATGCCCAGCACCGCCACCGCGATGCCGCTGATCAGCCCGGCCAGGGTGCGGAAGGCGGAGATGCCGATGGCGGTGTAAACATGGCAGAACGAATTCACCATGGTCATGCTGAGCATGGTGACGCCGAAACCCAACAGCAACACGATAATCGAGTAGCGGTAGCGGTGATACAGATACACCAGCGCGAACAGGCAGGGCCAGCCGATGAGCAGTTCCTTGAAACGAGGCCGCGCCAGGAAAATCATTTCCAGGATCTCGCGCACGCGCACCTCCAGCGCGGAAACGGATACCGCCTCGGTGTGGCCGGTGCGCGCGATGTAATAGTAGCCCATCGCGGCCAGGATGAACACCAGCCCCAGCCCCAGCCAGGTCACATGCTCCTTCAGGAACACCGCCGTTTTCTCCTTCAGGCCCTCCCAGTCAAAGAATACTACCAGATAATGCACGATAAACAGCAGCAGCGGTAGCAGGAAAGCTACCTTGACCCCGCTGAAAATCCCCACATTCATGGTGTAGTACACGCTCGACAGGCTGCTGACCACCGTATACATGCCGAGGGCGTTTACGCTCAGCAGCAGTACGGCGGATACCAGCATCTTTTTAAACATGCCCTGGTCGTTATCCTTCAAATAGTATAGCAGCAGCAGGGTGGACAATGCCGGATACAGCACCGCCGCCCCCAGCGCGTACACCTTCGCGAGATCCATATTGAGCACCAGGTTGGCCCCCAGCGTGGCCAATATTCCCAGCGCAGCGATGACCAGCAGCCAGTTCTTTTTCAGCCGCAGGTACGACAGATAGAGCAGCCCCCCGGCCAACAGGCTCAGGCACAGCGCCGTGCGATGAAGCCGGCCGGGCTCCGAATTATTCAGATGGTTCAGCGGCTCGTTGAGCACGTAGCCCTTGTCCGCGATGGTTTCATGGAATTTACCCACCAATTCATAGCTGTTGTCCAGATTCTCGGAATAAGGCAGCTTGGAATTCTGGAACGGGGTGAGGTAGAGGATGCGGATGCTGCGATCCACTACCGCGCGCACCCAGCGGAAAAAGCGTTCATTGGTATCGATGAGGTATTCGTCAAAAGAGGTGGAATAGGCGCGGTTGATGTCGTAGTCCACCAGTTCCATATATTGCTCCAGCCCCCGCTGTTCCATATATTGCAGCTGATCGGAGGCCTCGATGATGCCGGTGATGAGGTCATGCTTTACCGCCAGTTGGGCCAGCGGCTCCACCGAGATTTGAAAACCGGGCACCACGATACCGTCAAAGATCATGTACTTTATGTCATAACGGGTTATCAGGGGCTCGATTTCATTATTTACATAGTCCAGCTCGCTGCCCATGGAATCACCGGGGCGCAGGATTACCTCAAAGCCCTGCTGCTTAAGCCCGGCGATCAGGTTTTCGTCGAAGCCTACCCGGTTATCCAGCGGCGGGTCCTCATTAGTGCCGCTGCGGGGAGTCAGGGAGTTCAGCTCCGCGGTGATGATGGCGTAATAAACGCCGTCAAGCTCAAAGAAAAGCAAATCTTCATCGGCAAAACGATTGGGCAGTCGCTCCCGCAGCAGGATGGCGGTCTGCTCATCGCGGGTAAAGGCCACTTGATTCAGCGCGGTGATATCCCGGCCCGACGTTTCCGACTGTATGGCGGCCCATTGCTCCGGGTCTTGGTTGTCGGCCTGTGCGGAAAACTCTCCCCAGCCCATCAACTGCAAAGCCCCCTGCTCCGACAGTTGAAACAGCGACATCTCCTTGACCGCGACCGCGCCGATACCGCGGGCTTGCAGTTCGGCCAGCACCGCGTCCACATCCTGGCCGGTAATGGCGGCGTATTCCTCGAACATATAGTAGTCTACGCTGGTGATGAGGTTCATATTGTCCGCGTCATTGCCAAAGCGAAGCGCAAAGCCCCCTGCTGCGCCCGCTAGAGCCAGCAATAGCACCACCCACCAAGTGATAAACCATTTTCTCGACATCATCACGCCTCCTTAATAAACTTATATTTGCCGGCAATAGCTACCCCTGCAGCGATGGGGTTATAGCCTTTCCCGCCGCGGATTGCCTCTTACTGCGCCATCGGCTCGTCATCCTTCAGCAGCAGGATGCGCCACAGTCCCATGCGGATGGCGATGAGCACATACAGCCCTCCGCCCACGCCCATCGGCAGCAGGAAGGTAAGCAGCCCCCAGGAGGGGATTACCACCGGCGCCAGCGCCATGGTCAACACCAAAAACGCGGTGGGCAGCAGCAGGCGCAGGGCGAAGCTAAAGAGGTCGCGCTGAATAAAGCCCCCCACCTCGCGGTACACCAGCACCCCCATTATTATAGCATAAAGCCACAGCACCCCTACCGTGGAAAGCCCGAGGCCGGTGACCCCAAAGCTGTCGCATAGCAGCTCATTGGCCAGCAGATTGAGCCCCAGACAGCACAGGCTCGCCGTCATGGGGATGGTAAAGCGTTTCAGGGAGTAGAACACGCGGGTAAATAACTCCTGACACACATAGCCCGGCACCGCAAAACTATAAATGAAGAAAGCCGCCGAGACCAGAGCGGTGGAATGCGAGGAAAATGCCCCGCGCTCATAGAGCAAGGCGATGATGTCCTGATGATAAGCGCCCACCAGCAGCAGGTAGGGCAAGAGGATAAACAGCAGGATGCGAAAGGCGTAGGACAGCATCCGGCGGATACCGGCATGATCCTGGGCCAGCGAATAGCGCGACAGGCGCGGGAACACCACCGTTGACATGGCCACGATGAAAACGCTGGTGATGGTCACGAAAAGGTTGCTGCCAAAAGCGATGGCAGCGGCGGCGCCGCCGGTAGGATCGAGCACCGTAGCAAAAGAGCGGTCCATTATGAGGCTGAGTTGCAGCAGCGAATTGCCCATCAGGATGGGCAGCAGCTGTTTAAACATGCTGACGGTGTGGCGATTTTTAAAATCGATGCTGCGGAAAGGGCGATAGCCGCCCTTGATCAGCACCGGAAGCTGGATTATGAATTGCAGCAGCCAGCCCAGCGTGGTCATATAGCCCAGCAGCAAAATATTATCCCGGCTCAACAGCAGGGTGGCGATTATGAGCAGGTTAAAGGGGACGCTGACCGCCGCCGACAAGATGAAGTGGCCGTGTACCTGCAAAACCCCCATAGCCATATAGGTCAGGCTGACGAACAGCAGGGTGGGCATCATGATGCGGGTGAGCATGGTGATGACGGACTCCAGCTGCGCATCCATGGCCAGGCCGGGCGCCAGCAACCGGGCCAGGGCGGGAGCAAAGATTATGCCCACCAAGGACAGCAGCGCGGCCAGCATAGTCACCTGGGCAAACACCGAGTAGATATAGCGTTGTCGCTCCTCCCGGCTGGCTTTGTTCATGTAAAAGGTGAGATCGGGGATGATGACCGATGACAAGGCCGTGCCGATAGCGGTGAAAAAGAGATTGGGCAGGCTGAAAACATTC
>JAUNBV010000201.1 GCA_030526885.1 Syntrophomonadaceae bacterium | reverse complement strand
GCCGGAGGACGTCGCTGCCGCCATCTTCTTTCTGGCGCTTGACGAAGCGCGCTTCATCACCGGGCAGGTGCTCCCGGTCGACGGTGGCGTCTGCATCTGAACCCGCCCGCCGCAAAAACGAGGACAAATGCAAAAACACTCTTGCAATTTTTCCTTGGTTGTTGTATAGTATCAAAGCGGCACGGGGATATAGCTCAGTTGGTAGAGCGCTGCGTTCGCAATGCAGAAGTCAGGGGTTCGAGTCCCCTTATCTCCACCACGTCGCCGCGGACTTCGTTTAGTTCGCGGCGATTTCCTTTGGAAATCCCCTCTCACGCGCTTCGTCGCGGCTCCTCTCCGAGAAAAGTCACGCTCAGTTCGCCTACTCGCTTGCAAGCGCGCTCGCAACGGCTCACTATCGCTACCAACTTTTCTCGGTTTCGCCTAAGCCCTTGCACCCCAAGCGCACTTTGTCGCCGCTCATCCGGCTTGGGCACAAACGCGGGCTCTTCACGCCTCCGCTGTCGCTGCCAACTTTTCTCGGTTCGCCTGCGGGCGGGAACGCGCCCGTAACAAGCTTCATATTGCTTGCTACGGCTATGTGCCCGCGTCGCTTGCACCCCCGGCTATGCCATGATCCTCACGCTTTTATTACTTTGTCATTTTTTTGGACAATTTTCCCTTTTTTTTGATGCGTTTTTGCTACCCATGTGCTATACTAGCTCTATATATCGTGTTTATGATGCAGGATATGCCCTTGTTTGGTCGGTTTTGATGGGCTGTCTGTCCCTGTACGCGCTAATTTTAGGAGGATGCCAATATGAAATCCGTCCCCCGCTCTCTGGCTTTGTGCCTGGCCCTTGCCCTGGGTCTGGCCCTTTTTCCCATCTTCCCCGCCACCACGCTGGCGGCTTCCACGGTGATCGTAGGGGATACGGATGTGACTGTCGGCTCCGAAACCATGTGGACGACCAACGGTAGCTCCACCCTCACAGGCGGCGCCACTGACGCCAACTACAACGTCAAATATGAAAACGGTGTGCTCACCCTGCGGGGCGCGAACATTACGGGCGTAGACACAACTACATATGGCGCTGCCATCTATGCCGACGGCGACCTCACCATTGTGCTGGAAGCCACAGCCAGTGTGCTGGAAGGCCTAGGCAATAAACCCCCCGTGACGGGTGGCGTTTTCGGCAGCGCCGGCATCTATGTGGATGGGAAGCTCACCATAGAGGGCGCCGGCGACCTCACAAGCAAATCGGACCCTAGCTACAACGGTAACAGCTACGGCGTGTGGGCAAAAGACGTGGAATTAAAAAGCGGCGCCCTTTCCGGTGAAACAACACGTCAGAATATTATCACGGGAACCCGCTGGGGCGTGTATGCGGAGAATAGCATCACCGTATCCGGCGGCGACCTCACGGGCAAGAATCCGGATGCAATAGGCGAGTCGGCCACATACAGGAACTATGGCGTATTTGCGGGCACATCTATCAACATGACCGGCGGTACACTCACAGGCCAAGCGGGCCGAGCGGACGTTGGCTCAAGCTACGGCGTGGCGGTGGACAACGGCAGCATCGAAGTATACGGCGGCGCCCTTACAGGTACTGCGAAGAAAGGCAGCATGAGCTACGGCGTGCGTGGGAACAGCGTCACCGTTTTCGGCGGCACGCTGTCGGGCACAGGTGGGGATAGCCCTGGCGGCAGCTACGGCGTATATACCGATCCCTTTGCCAACAACTGCCTCGTTTCCGGCGGCACACTGACGGGGCACAGCGACCATCCCGGCGGTGGAACTGCTCCTAAACAAGCGTTTAACAAAGCGCCTGTCATCGGCAGCGGCTACCTCACGCCCCAAGTAGCATATGGAAATAGCAGCAGCGGTATCAACGGCACGGGCAGCAATCAAGCGACTGTGGACAATCATTATACCGAACGGTATTTGTCCATCGTTTCGGGCCCATACACGTCCCAGGCAGCTGTGGGCGGTGCGGGAGAGGCGAACATCCCCAAGACGGGAGACAATGCCATGCCGGG
>JAUNBV010000054.1:9502-11706 GCA_030526885.1 Syntrophomonadaceae bacterium | reverse complement strand
TTCGTCGCTCTTCTTCGCTCTTCGTCGGCACAAGCTTCGCATCCCTCGCTCCGCTGCTCCTCCTCTCCCCGCAAAGTCATTCGACTTTGCGGGAGCCCTTTTTGCGCGCTCTGCCCCGTCCCGGCATTTCGTTGTTTTCTCACGGCTTAATACAACGGGAAAACGAAAATGCCAATCTGCATTTCCGCTGACATGACAAATGAAGCGGCGGCTTTTGCCCGCTTGCAGACACAAAAAAGCAGTAAACCTTTTTCAAGATTTACTGCTTGTATCTGCCGCTGTGATGGGCGGCGGCATTCGGTTTTTAATGATGAAAAGAGTGTGACAGCACTCTGGGCTATCGTCCTTTTGGCTGCCTGTCAGCAGGGCATAGAAAAACTCCGCAGCCGTTATACGCCGCGGCTTTCCCTTATATTTATCCCCTCAATCCCATTTATCCGCCCAATCAGACAGGGCCTTTTTGAACTTTGTATATTTCTTTTCGGGTATGGGAATGACAACGCCGTTTTCCATCAGGCATTGAAACCGCCTTACCGTGCGCACATACATAGGATTTATCAGATAGCCGCTGTGCGCCCGCATAAAGCTCTCCGGGTAGGCCGCCTCAAAATCCGACAGTGTGGCTGACGTCAAAATCCCGCCGTCCTTCGTGCGCACCTCGCATTGGCGCGCCCTGTTGCTGCTTTCGATATACAAAATGGAGGTGGACAGCAGAATGTGCAGCGAGCCGTCCGTCGCCTGCACCCGCACCCGCGCCAGCTTGCCGGAGCTGTATTCCGCGTACTTGTGGGCGGTCACGTTTTCATAATGCACCGGGTAGATGGCGTCCCTCTCGTCCATCTGCTCGGCGTTGGATATGTGCATCACGGATATAAGCTGCCGCTTCTCCGTGCCGCCGTCCTCCCGCGCCGTCCGCTTTTCCCGCCATGTGTAGTGCAGCCGCTGGTTGTGCAAATGGGTAACGCCGCTGGGGTAGTGGGTGTAGACCTCGTACCGCAGCACCACAGCGCAGGCGGCGGAGCCGAGGGGGATATGCGTGGCTGAAATATTCCGCAGGCTGAAGGTGAGGTCGTGCTTTTCCGCCTCCCACGCCTTGAGCATGGCCTCCTTGCCCCGCAGCCATTGACCCATGACCGGGCCTATCCACAGCACGTCCTCGTCCATGCCGTCAAAGAAAGGCCCCAGATTGTTTTTGTAGTATTCGGTAATGATGTGGATAGACCTGTCCATCATCAGCCTTTTGTCCATAATGCTGCCCCCGCTTCTGATATATAAGGACAGTGTACTATAAGGCAGGCCGGAAAACAAGTTGTTTAGCCGTTATTACAAGCGAAATGTGCAAAAATTATTTACAAATCGGCGCGGTCTCTTATAATATATAGTGTATACATGAAATTGTGGGGTTCTTTGCCGAAAAGGAGGAGTAAACACATGAATATGAGAAAAAGGGGATTGTACCTTTTGCTGGCAGTCTGCCTTTTGCTGGGGCTTATGCCCGGCACAGCCTTTGCCTCGGATGGTTGCACCTGCACCGCCCGTTGCCCTCCGCAAAGCCCGAACACATTCTGCGCGGTTTGCCGGGCAGATGCTGGCAACTGCACGGGAACGGTCGAGAATTGCATTTGCACCACCCGTTGCACCACAGGCAACCCCAATGTTGACTGCCCGGTTTGCAGCACTTCGGGCGGGGCGGGGGCAGTCTACTGCCAGGGAACGGGAACGGTCGAGAATTGCACCTGCACCGCCCGTTGCTCTCCGGCCAGCCCGAACATACGCTGCGCGGTTTGCCTGGCAGATACTGGCAACTGCACGGGAACGGGAACGGCCGATTGCACCTGCACCGCCCTTTGCTCTCCGGCCAGCCCGAACACACTCTGCGCGGTTTGCCGGACAGATGTTGGCAACTGCACGGGAACGGTCGAGAATTGCATTTGCACCACCCGTTGCACCACAGGCAGCCCCAATGTTGACTGCCCGGTTTGCAGCGCTTCGGGCGGGGCGGGGGCAGTCTACTGCCAGGGAACGGGAACGGGAACGGTCGAGAATTGCACCTGCACCGCCCTTTGCTCTCCGGGCAGCCTGAACCTATTCTGCGCGGCTTGCCTAACAAATTATCAAAACTGCCAGGGAACGGCGACCCCGTCCCACACCCACTCCTGGGCATCCGATTTGAGCAAAAACGCAACCCACCACTGGTATGAGTG
>JAUNBV010000054.1:0-9402 GCA_030526885.1 Syntrophomonadaceae bacterium | reverse complement strand
TGCACATTCCTACACAGGCGGTACCTGCGTGTGCGGCGCAACCGAGCCAAACCCGTCCCACGCCCACTCCTGGGCATCCGATTTGAGCAAAAACGCAACCCACCACTGGTATGAGTGCGAGGAGGCAAACTGCGATATAACCGACAACAGCGGCAAGAATGGTTATGCTGCACATTCCTACACAGGCGGTACCTGCGTGTGCGGCGCAACCGAGCCAAACCCGCCGACCCCGTCCCACACCCACTCCTGGGCATCAGCTTGGAGCAAAAACGCAACCCACCACTGGCATGAGTGCAGCGCTGCTGGCTGCAACATCACCAACATCACCGATTACAGCGCCGTATCGGAAAGCGGCTATGCTGAACACAGCTACGCAAACGGTACTTGCGTATGCGGCGCGACCGCGCCGACTCAGCCGCCTGCGCCGCCTGCGCCGCCCCCGCCCCCGCCCCCAAGCGGCGGCGATACCACAGACTACTACACGCTGACATTCGACACAAATGGCGGCAGCGCGATTTCGTCCATAAGCCGCGCTGAGTACAGCACCATCAGCCTTGACCGATACACGCCCAAACGCGCGGGCTTCGCGTTTACAGGCTGGTACTCCGACGAGGGCTTGACGAACAAAATAACCTCTATCCGCTTGACAAGGAACACGACGGTCTACGCCGGGTGGACGGATGAGACAAACCCGAATACGGGCTTTGAAAACCCTTTTACCGACGTTTCGGAAAACGATTGGTTTTTCAATGATGTGATGTTCGTCTTTGCAAACGACTTGATGACAGGCGTGAGCGATACGCTCTTTGACCCCTACGGCACGACCACCCGCGCTATGGCGGCCACGACCATTTGGCGCATGGAGGGCAGCCCCGCGCCCACGGGCAGCAATCCGTTTACCGACGTTGCAAACGGCGAATGGTACACCGACGCTATCCTATGGGCGGCTGAAAGCAATATTGCCGGGGGCTACGGCGGCGGCCTGTTCGGAACAAATGACCCCATTACCCGCGAACAGCTTGCGGCGTTCTTCTACCACTACGCCGAGTACAAGGGCTATGATACCGACATTACGGGCAGCCTTGACCGCTTCACCGATAAGGGTGATATTTCCGATTGGGCGGTAGAGGCTATGGAGTGGGCTGTCGGCTGCGGGCTTATTGAGGGCAAGACGGGCAGCATTCTTGACCCGAAGGGCAACGCCACCCGCGCCGAGTTTGCGGCCATGCTCCACCGCTTTATTGAAAAGAACAAGTTGGAGGAAGGCATTGCCGCTACGGGCTTGACGGGCTGGATTGACCCGAAACGGACGCTCAACATCCAAACACAGGCGACAGTACAGCGACGCATTGGACTTTTGCGCTTTTGTTCTCCCTTGCGGCTTGTATTGCGCTGACGGTCATTCTCAAACGGCGGCGCGAGGACGGAACGGGCGCCGGTCAACTCGTCAATCCATAATCATCAAAGGGCGGTCAAGCACATTTGGGCTTGGCCGCCTTGTTTGCCGCAAAGCGAAACAGGCGGCGGCTGTCAACTGCGGCGCATATGCGCCGTTCATCTCAACGGTTGACGGCTGCTGCCTGTTTTGCTGTCTCCCCGGATCGATGTTCGCAAGACTGCCGTTTTCGGACTGTTTTCTCCGGCTCTTGACCCCAGAAAAAAGGTGATTTTCAAACAGAAAACGCCCGGACGATGCTTTTCCTGTCCGTGGCGTTCCCGTTGGCTGACTTTCGCTTTTCTCGGCTCTTGACCGTCCCATGCTGTACGGAATAGCGCGGGGCTGGCTGTCCTGCCTTGTTTGTGTTCTGCTTCTTTATTAACCTTGTGCATTCATTGCGGAATTCAAACATGCCCTGCGCACCGCCGATCCGCAAGCCGTCTTGATCGGCGAGGTGTGGGAGGACGCCTCCCACAAGGTCAGCTACGGCGAGCTGCGCCGTTATCTGGATGGCCATGAGCTGGACTCGGCCACCAATTATCCCCTGCGTCAGGCTTTATTGGACTATTTAATGGGGCGGTGCACGCCGGAAACGGCGTGGCGGCACATGATACAGCTCTATGAGAATTATCCCCCCGACAATTTTCAGGCCGCGCTCAACCTTATCGGCAGCCATGACCGGCCACGCATACTGACCCTGCTGGGCGGAGCCCCGCCGGAGGAGAGCTTGAATGAGTTTGAGCGCGAACGCTTTCGCCTGACCCCGGACATGGAGGCCTTGGCGGTAAAACGCCTGCACGTCCTGTTACTGCTGCAAATGCTGCTGCCGGGCAACGCCTGTATATATTACGGCGATGAAACCGGTATGCAGGGTTATTCCGATCCGTACAACCGGGGGCCTTTTCCCTGGGATAAGCCGCATGAGGAATTGCGGGTTATCTATCACCGCCTCATCGGCCTGCGGCAGCAATATCGCGATTTGGGCGGCGGCACATTCACCCCGGTGTATGACGACGGCGACGTGCTGGGCTTTCGCCTGCGGCGCGAGAATGAGGAATTATTGGTGTGCGTAAACCGCAGCCCGGAGGAAAGGTATGTGGAGTGGCGTGAATCCGCCGCAGGGAGCGATTTTGAGCCTTGGCATCCCGCCGGGGAATACCGCTTCAATATCAGCGGCGGGATATATCTGGATGAGCGACCGCTGCGAATAGTGGATTTGCTGGATGAACCGGAATATGGCGACGGGGATGGACTTCCCACCGCCATACGCCTGCAGCCGCTGGGCGGCAAGGCGTTTTATATCCGCTACCCGGAGGAAAAATCCGGCGGGGCGGGAGAAAGCGCCGCCCTCAAGCCGTACCGGAGGTGTGCGGGGGTATTGATGCACCTGACCTCCCTGCCGTCACCGTGGGGCATCGGCACCATGGGCGCGGAGGCCTATGGCTTTGTAGATTTTCTGGCGGCGGCGGGACAGCGGCTGTGGCAGGTGCTGCCGCTCAATCCGGCGGGCGGCGGTAACTCCCCCTATCAGAGCGGATCGCTGCTGGCTGGCAATATCCGGCTCATAAGCCCGGAACTCTTGGCCCAAGACGGCTGGCTGACAGAAAACGACCTGGACGAATGGCGCGAGCGGATGGCGGATGGAGCGGAGCAGCGGGTGGATTACGCTAAGCTTGCCCCGGTTAGCGACGATATGCTTAAGCGGGCTTTTGAACGCTATCGGCGCGCCGTGGCATCGGGGGCGGCGGCGGAGTTCCAAGCGGAGTTTGACGCATATTGCGAGGGTCAGAACTGGTGGTTGGACGACTACGCGCTGTATGCGGCCCTTAAAGGATATCTGGGGCAGGAAAGCTGGCAGCAATGGCCGGAACCCCTGGCATTGCGCCGGGAGCCGGAATTAAGCGCCTACCGCCAGCGCCTGCGGGAACAAATAGACTGTCACCGCTTTGGGCAATTCGTGTTCAACCGCCAATGGCTCCGCCTCAAAGCCTATGCCGCCGCCCGTAACATCGCCATGGTGGGCGATATGCCCATCTATGCCGCCACTGACAGTTGCGATACTTGGGTATATCCGCATCTCTTTCGCCTGGACGAAGAGGGGTATCCGTCGGAACTGGCCGGGGTGCCGCCGGATTATTTCTGCGCCGCCGGCCAGCTGTGGGAAAACCCCATATATGACTGGCGGGCCATGGAAGCCGAGAGCTATGGCTGGTGGGTGCGTCGGGTGAGGCAGGGTCTTAAAAACTTCGATTATCTGCGCCTGGACCATTTTCGCGGGCTGGAAGCCGGCTGGGCAGTGCCGCGGGATTGCCCGGACGCCAAGGCTGGGCAGTGGCGGCGCGGGCCGGGGCGTAAATTGCTGCGCGCGCTTGAACTCGAACTGGGGGAACTGCCGTTAATTGCGGAAAACCTGGGCTTTATCACCCGTGATGTCGAGAGCATCCGCGAGTGCTTTGCTTTGCCGGGCATGAAGATATTGCAGTTTACGCCGCTGGACGCGGAAAACCGTCCGGCGCTTACCCCCGGCGAGCGTAGCAGCGTCCTGTACTCCGGCACGCACGATAACGAGACCTTGCTGGGATGGCTGCTGGGGTGCGGGGATGAAGGCGGCGCGATGGCCGAGGAAGCCGCCTTGGATAAGGCCGACGACCTGCTGGAAAAACTGTACGCCTCACCCTCGCCCTGGGTCATTTTGCCCTTGCAGGACGTGCTGCTGCTGGACAACGCCGCCCGCATGAACATCCCCGGCACCGCGTCCGGGAACTGGGAATGGCGCGCTTTGCCCCCATACCTGAGCTCCGAGGTGGCGGCGCGCCTGTACGCCCGCACCGCCCGCGGGCAGAGGATTTAGCTCACGATTTCGCCTAACCCTTCTTAAAATGCAATCATTTCCCCTCGCTTTAAAATATTGCCGGGGCCGGGCTGCTATTTTCTGCCTAATAGTTTTCGGCGCAAATCGGGCATAATATCATACCGGACAATCAGAGGGCAAAGAGGAATGGGTTTATGAGCGAGGTATTTTACGAGTACGGTTGGGTGCTGTACCTTTTGCAACTCTTTTTTATGCTGGTGGTGGGCATATATTTTTGGAATCTGTTGAAAAACCAGCAGACGAAAAAGGTTAGCGTGTACCGGGAATCGGATAAAGAAAGCTTAAAGCTCCGGCAAATGCGCTCAATCTGCCTGAGCGAGCCTTTATCGTCGCTCAGCCGTCCCGCCGCGTTTGACGATGTGGTGGGGCAGCAGGAGGGGATAGAGCTGTTAAAGGCGGCCATCTGCGGGCCTAATCCCCAGCATGTCATCCTTTACGGCGCGCCGGGCATAGGCAAGACGGCGGCGGCGCGGCTGGTGTTGCAGGAGGCCTGCAACAGCGGGCAGTCGCCCTTTAAGCACGGGGCCGCTTTTGTGGAGGTGGACGCCACCATATGCCGCTGGGATGAACGCAATATTGCCGATCCGCTGCTGGGCTCGGTACACGACCCCATCTATCAGGGGGCGGGAGCCATGGGCAACGCGGGCATCCCGCAGCCCAAGCCGGGAGCCTGCACCCGGGCGCACGGCGGCATTTTGTTCATCGATGAGATCGGCGAGCTGCACCCGCTGCAGTTGAATAAGCTGCTCAAGGTGCTGGAGGACCGCCGGGTAATCCTGGAGAGTTCATATTACAATGAGTATGACCGCAATACCCCCGGGCATATCCACGATATTTTCAAAAACGGCCTGCCCGCCGATTTTCGGCTCATCGGGGCCACCACCCGTATGCCGCAGGAGCTGCCCCCGGCATTGCGCTCCCGCTGTATGGAGATATATTTCAAGCCTTTGAACAAGGAGCATATAAAGGAAATCGCCCGGCGGGCGGTGGCTAAAATAGATTACGCGCTAAGCGACGAGGTGTTGGAGGAGATTTGCCGTTTCGCCGGTAACGGCCGCGAGGCGGTGAATATGGTGCAGTTGGCGGCGGGCATAGCGCAGATAGAGGAGCGGGGCGAAATCACCCGCGATATCCTGCAAAAAGTGATCAATAACGGCCGTTATTCCCCGCGGCCGGAGTATGTATTAAAGCCTGCGCCCCAAGTCGGCACGGTGAACGGGCTGGCGGTGAGCGGGGCCGGCGAGGGCATGATGCTGGAAGTGGAGGCGGTGGTGCAGCCCGCGGCCAAGGGGCAGGGCAGCTACAAGCTGAGCGGGGTGATAGAGGAGGAGCAGATGGGCGGCAGCGACCACAGCTATCGCCGTAAGAGCATGGCGCGCAGCGCCGCCGATGCGGTGCTGACGGTATTAAACCATCATCTGGACCTGAGCCTGAAGGACTACGACTTACACCTGAATTTTCCCGGCGGGATGCCGGTGGACGGCCCCTCGGCCGGCATTGCCATGGCGGCGGCGGTTTATTCCGCGGTCAAAGGCTGCCGGGTAGACCATCTGCTGGCGATGACCGGCGAATTGACGGTACACGGGCAGGTAAAGGCGGTGGGGGGTGTTATCAACAAAATCGAAGCCGCCCGCCGCGCCGGCATCCGCCGCGTGCTCATCCCCGCTGAAAATTACGGACAGATGGAGCTAAATTATTCGGAAATAGAAATATGCCCGGTGCGGGATATCGATGATGTGCTGAAATATGCTTTGGTATAATTTTGCGGGCGGCGCTTGATTCCGCCGAATAAGGATTATTATTTGCCACCGTTGTCAACATATAGTAGAATGAGCTTGCCGATGAACTTGCTTAAAGGGGGTACGGTTTTGTCACAACAAGAGTTGAAATATTATACCTTGCTGCCGCTGCGCGGGGTGCTGGTTTTTCCTTATATGGTCATTCATCTGGACGTGGGGCGCAAAAGGTCCATCGCCGCCATCGAGGCCGCTATGCTCAAGGATAATAAGATTTTTTTGGCCAGTCAGCGGGACGTAAAGCAGGACGAGCCCCAGGCCGAGGATATTTTTCAGGTGGGCACCATCGCCGAGATCAAGCAGATATTGAAAATGCCCGGCGGCACCATGCGGGTGCTGGTGGAGGGCCTGTATCGCGCGTCCATCAAGGAATTCATCGTCAATGAACAATACGTGCAGGTGGCGGTGGAGGAGCTACCCGATCCGGCGGAGGAAGGAGCGGAGCTGGAGGCGCTGAAGCGCACGCTGGTTCTGCAGTTTGAGCAATATGTGCGCCTGAGCAAAAAGGTGAGTGCGGATACGGTCGCCAGCGTTACTTCTATTCAGGGGAGCGGGCATTTGGCCGATGTCATCGTTTCCCATCTGCAATTGCAGTTGGATGAAAAGCAGGAACTGCTGGAATGCGTACAGTTGAAACAGCGCCTGAACCGCCTGTGCGAGATTTTGTCCCGCGAGATGGAGGTACTGGAGCTGGAGCGCAAGATAAATATCCGGGTGCGCAAGCAGATGGAAAAGACCCAGAAGGATTATTATTTGCGCGAGCAAATGAAGGCCATCCAGAAAGAATTGGGCGAACGCGATGAGCACAGCTCCGAGATAGAGGAGCTAAAGGCGCAGATCGAGGCGGCGGGGCTGCCGGATTATGCGCTGGAAAAAGCCAACAAGGAACTGGACCGCCTGTCCAAAATGCCTCCTTCCACCGCGGAAGCGGTAGTGGTGCGCAATTATCTGGATTGGCTGCTGGCTATGCCGTGGTCCGCCGAAAGCCGGGACCGCCTGGATTTGGATAAGGCGGAGCAGATATTGGAGGAGGACCATTACGGCCTGGAGAAGCCCAAGGAGCGTATCCTGGAATATCTGGCGGTGCGCAAGCTGGCCAAGAAGATGAAGGGCCCCATCCTTTGTCTGGTGGGGCCGCCCGGGGTGGGCAAGACCTCATTGGGAAAATCGGTGGCCCGCTCGCTGGGGCGCAAATTTGTCCGCATATCGCTGGGCGGCATCCGGGATGAAGCGGAGATTCGCGGCCACCGCCGCACCTATGTGGGCTCCATGCCCGGCCGGGTATTGCAGGGCATGAAACAGGCCGGAACCCGCAATCCGGTGTTTTTATTGGATGAAGTGGATAAGATGACCAGCGATTTCCGTGGCGACCCCTCGTCGGCGTTGCTGGAAGTATTCGACCCGGAGCAGAACAACAGCTTCAGCGACCATTATATGGAGATACCCTTTGATTTGTCGCGGGTGTTGTTCATCACGACCGCCAACACCACCCACAATATCCCTCAGGCGCTGCTGGACCGCATGGAGGTCATTGAGATCGGCAGCTATACCGAGGAGGATAAGGTGCAGATCGCGGTGGGATACCTCATCCCCAAGCAGATCAAAGAGCATGGCATCAAGGAAGACAATCTGGCTTTTGAGGAGATGGCGGTGCGCAAGATTATCCGTCAATACACCCGCGAGCCGGGAGTGCGCGGGCTGGAGCGCAGGATTGCCTCTATCTGCCGCAAGGTGGTGCTTAAAGTGGTAAAAGACAAGAACTACGCGGTAACGGTAACCGAGGAGACGGTCTCCGATTATCTGGGGATAGAAAAATATCATTACGGCACGGCGGAGGAAAAGAGCGAGATCGGGGTTACCACCGGACTGGCCTGGACCGAGGCCGGCGGCGACATCCTGTCCATCGAGGTAGCGCTGACCAAGGGCCGCGGCAAGCTTACCCTCACCGGCAAGCTGGGCGACGTGATGAAGGAATCCGCCCAGGCGGGGCTGACCTATGTGCGCTTCCGGGCGGAGGAACTGGGCATAAAGCCGGAAACGCTGGAAAACTATGATATTCATATCCATGTGCCGGAAGGGGCTATCCCCAAGGACGGGCCGTCCGCCGGTATCACCATGGCTACCTCGCTGGCCTCGGCCATGTCGGGCCGCCCGGTGAAAAATACGGTGGCGATGACCGGGGAGATAACCCTGCGCGGGCGGGTGCTGCCCATCGGGGGCTTGAAGGAAAAATCGCTGGCCGCGCACCGCGCCGGTATCTATACCCTGATAATCCCGGAGGAAAACCGCAAGGATGTGGAGGAAATACCGGATAATGTGCGCGAGAAGCTAAATATGATCTATGTCTCGCATATGGATGAGGTGCTCACCGCGGCGCTGGAAAATGGTGGGGCGCCGTAATGATCATTAAAAGCGCCGAATTCGTGATATCCTGCGTCCGCCCGGAGCAGTATCCCGCCGGCGATATGCCGGAGGTGGCCATAGCCGGGCGCTCCAATGTGGGCAAATCATCGCTCATCAACCGTTTAGTCAACCGCAAAAATCTGGCTAAGTCCAGCTCCACCCCCGGCAAGACCCGTATGCTCAACTATTTTATCATCAATAATGACTGGTATTTGGTGGACTTGCCGGGTTACGGCTATGCCAAGGTGTCCAAAGCCGAGCGTCGGCAGTGGGGCGGTATGATCGAAAACTATCTGCAAAACCGGGAGCAGCTTAGGGGCGTGGTTTTGCTCATCGACATTCGCCATGAGCCCAACCAAAACGATCAGGGCATGAAGGCGTGGCTGGACCATCACGGGATACCCCATCTCATCGTAGCCACCAAAGCGGACAAGATTTCGCGCGGCAACCGCCCCAAGCACTTGCAGATGATCCGCCGGGCGCTTAATATGCCGCCCGATATCCTGCCCCTGTGCTGTTCGGCCGAAACCGGGGAAGGTTTCGATGAGCTGAAACAGCGGATAGAGGAGATAATCAAACCAACTTAAATATTTACATAAAAGGGGTCATGAAGCGTGATGAACAATCGTTATCAGGCCGAATACCAGTCCAAGCTGCGCACGGCGGAGCAAGCGGTGCAGGTGGTGAACTCCGGCGACGTGGTGCTGATAGGGGAGTTCATTCAGTTTCCCGAGGCGCTGGAAGCGGCGCTGGCGGAGCGGGTGGACGAACTGTGGGATGTCAATATCCGCGCGGTGAGCGCGGGGCGTCCGCTTAAGACGGTGCAGGCGGACCCCACGCGGGAGCATTTCATTTATGACGACTGGCATTTCGGGGCGGTGGCGCGCAGCCTG
>JAUNBV010000200.1 GCA_030526885.1 Syntrophomonadaceae bacterium | reverse complement strand
TTTAGTAGTTTTTTTCACTGCCATTATGAATATCCTCCTAATTTGCCATTTGTTTATATTATGAAGGTTAATAATAATATGTGAGCAAGTTGCACAACTTAAAATCCTTTGTTGGCAAACGTCAAGGGCCGACCGCGCCCCCGTACCGCACCGCCGGGTGTAACGCCGCAACCTTCGCGCCGGTTTTGTGAGGTTCATAAAAACTTATTAACGCTGCGAGGGGGAACATTAGCATTCGCCCTTTTGCCATCGGGGGTAAAACGAGCGCCACCATCAATGACGCCCTTTCAGGCCGGCCTATCCCCTGCCCCCTAATGCGGGCCGGTGGTAAAGCGGTAGTAAATGATTCTTACTACCCCTTCCGGCGCGGTTTGCAGGCGGCAATGAACCGTGCGGGATACGGTGCGCCCGCTGACGCTCATAAGCGAGGCGGTGGCGAAGCAGGCTCTGTCATCCTCATTTCATTTTCAGCGCATGTTCGGGATGCTGTGCGAGAAGCAGGTCAACCAGCCGCAAGGCGATGCTGCCACCCCAGACATTTCCGCCTTCCAAGGCCAATAGCCGGTGGATGCAGGCGGATTCATCTATCGCCTGTATTTGCAGCCATGCCTGCTTCGCGCCAATCTTTTTCAAATCGTCTTCCGTGACCATGCCAACCTGATTTAATTGTCCTGCAACGGTTTCGCCTATGTTCGGCAGTTCCGACAGCTTACCCATGAGATGCGTGTCCCTTCATCCCCTATGTGATGTTTTTGGCGTAGCATTCGCCGTTATAGGTGTAACCGTTGGCTTCCAGCGCGCTGCATGAAGCGGCGTTGTCCCGATCCGCCTGGACGATTACCCGCTCGGCGCCGAGACGTATCAGCATGTCCTCCAGCAGACGCACCATTTCCCGGCCATGACCTTTCGTCAAGTATTCCTGCTCGCCGATAAGGTAGTCCATGCTGAACATCACCCCCGGCTTGTCTACGGTATACCAGGTCTCCAGTTGCTGGCCCCAATAGCAGTCATAATATTGGCCAAAGCCCACGGGCACGCCGTCAATTTCGGCAATAAAAGACTTGATGAAACTGAATTCGTCGCGCCGACCGCGTATCTCCCGCATCCAATCGTCGGGGTCTTCATACCACGGGGCAACGTGCGGCCGGTGCAGCCACTTTTCCATCAAGCCCACATCCGCATCCCACAGGGGGCGAAACATCAACCGGCCGGGATAATTCCGGCGCATGAAGGCTTTATGAAATTGCTCGTAACCGAGGTCGTCTTGCTCCGCCATCTCAAACTCAGGAGCCAGCAACTGAAATTCCCCGCCGCCGTCCAACCAGCCGGGAATGAGTTCATAAGCCATGAAAGCGTCGGGAACCCCGCCGCCCGGCAATGCCAGCCCATATTCGCGGGCGCGTTTAAAACCGAGCCGGGGATAATAATCCGGCACCCCGGTTATCAACACGGCGCCATACCCCAACTCACGGGCTTTTTCCATGCTATCCCGCACCAGCCCGGAGCCGACGCCCTGCCGGTGATACTCAGGCAGCACGCTCAAAGGGCCGAAGGTAATGGTGGGAATGAGCCTTCCGTCACCCCCCCGCACCTGGCTCTGGCTGTAGAGGATGTGGCCGCTGATTTCGCCATCGCACTCCGCCACCAAACAGAGCTCGGGAATGACCATATCCGACCCCCGCAGCAGCGACACTAAAAAGTGTTCGTCCATGCGCTGCCGTCCGGGATAATCCAGATGCAAAAAGGCCCGGTAGGTAAGATTCAGTATGGCCTCGTAATCCTCGGTCCGTTCACGGCGAATTATCATTTTTGGTCCCCCTTTTCGTGTGGATATGATATAGGGAAGCGCTGGTAAAGATTGAGCGCGGAAAGCAGCACCGATCACAGCCCCTTCCGTGGCGATGTTCCCGTAATACGGCAGCGCGGTGCGGTAGCGGTCATACTCCAGCAAATCGTGTTTCACATAGCTGCTATTCACCGATAATCTTTATCAGTACGCGCTTGTTGCGTTTGCCGTCGAATTCAAAATA
>JAUNBV010000053.1:4298-11735 GCA_030526885.1 Syntrophomonadaceae bacterium | reverse complement strand
GCTGATCAGCTTCGGGGGTGATCTTGGTTTAAAGACCGGAGAGCTATCCCCTTGTGTACATAAAATGTTTTATGGCCCATTTATTTCATCATATTTTTTTGCTATACTAGGCGCAAGGTTGCTTACGCTCTTTAAAGCCTGACCGTCAAAGGAGGGTAGACTTGGCCAGGAGAATCATCTTAAAAAAAAAGAACCGCCCAAAGCCGCATCACCTTTGGCTTGCGGCAAGAAAACAGGAGTCATGAAAAGCGTACTCTTCTTAACAGAGAAACGCAGCCGACGCGAATTGTCGGCAGAAGGAGGACACGGGATAGAATACAACCTGATTGCCCGGCATCCCTGTTCTTATGGTGGATAAGCCGCCATCTGTTTCGATCAACCAAACATACTATTATTTATGGAGGTAAAACGCGATGAAAAAACTTTTAGCCTTAGCAATGGTCCTTATAATGGCATTCGCCCTGGCCGCTTGCGGTGGCACGACCGAACCCGCCCCGTCCGGCAGCGGCACGACTGACCCCGGAACACAGCAGACCGACCCCGGCACTTCACAGCCGGATAATCAGGGCGGCGAACAGGCCAGCGGCGATATATTTGATATTGCGGATGGGGATATTCGTGCCTATGCGTCGGATTTGGTGACAACCTTGACGGGAAACGAGGCCGCCGAATTGATTGCGAAAATTCCTGAGGAAATCAAGAAAGGCGTTGGTGAATTGGGCAAAGACCTTTGCAATATTGCCCCCGATTTCAGCGGCGACGGCAGTTATAATTTCGGCGCATCTTTCATCGTCCCCAAGGGTTCCGAAGTGGATCATTATACAAAGCTAACCGATTATTACAAGACTTTGGACGGTACGGTAACAGACGAAACCGTCATTGG
The DNA here is from genome assembly GCA_030526885.1 of Syntrophomonadaceae bacterium. Classification (GTDB taxonomy): domain Bacteria; phylum Bacillota; class Syntrophomonadia; order Syntrophomonadales; family Syntrophomonadaceae; genus JAUNBV01. Next base: position 10,852 of record JAUNBV010000053.1, on the reverse strand, counting down.
CGATAACTACTTCTTTGAGATGGACTTTTCCTGGGGAACACTTTGGCAATGTGAAATCGGAGCCTATAACGAGGATAATATGGCAATCGTTGTTGGCTTTAATATCAAACCATAACAAACACCACACCCACAAAGGCGGTTTTGCAAACCGCCGCATAAACAAACTGAAACATGAGAGCCCCAAAAAGCTCAATACCGCAAAAGGCGGCTGTTCAACCGAACAGACGCCTTTTGCATATCCGGCGTAATTTTCAAGGAGGGATTAAGAATGACACCACGTGGAATAAACATAGCTGCTACTGCGGGGCGCGCTTTTTATCCCTTTTCCTCTATGCGAACGTCGATAAAACCTGTATAATAAAATAATTCGGCACCCGGAGGGTATGATATAAAAGGAGTGAAATCATGGCATACAGGGACTTGCGGGAATTTATCGAACGTCTGGAGGCGGCGGGTGAGCTGGTCAGGATAAAGACCGAGGTGGATCCCGTGCTGGAGATAACGGAGATTACGGACCGCGTGAGCAAGGCGTATGGTCCGGCGTTATTGTTTGAGAAGGTCAAGGGTTCGGACATGCCGGTGCTGATGAATGCGTTCGGCAGTGAACGGCGCATGGCGATGAGCCTGGGCGCGGAGCGTCTGGATGATATTGCGGCGGAGATAAGCGAATTGTTGGGTATCGCGGATGAACTGCCCAGCACCCTGGTGGGCAAGCTGAAGCTGGTGCCGAAACTGGCGCAGCTTTCTTCTTATTTTCCCAAGCTGGTCAAGAGCGCGCCCTGTCAGGAAGTGGTGCACAAGCAGCCCTCGCTGGATATTTTGCCGGTGCTCAAATGCTGGCCGCAGGATGCGGGGCGTTTTATCACTCTGCCCCATATCTACACCAAGGACCCGGTCAGCGGCAAGCGCAATGTGGGGATGTATCGGATGCAGGTGTTTGATGCCATGAGTACGGGTATGCACTGGCACATTCACCATGACGGAGCGGAGAATTACCGCCGCTATAAGCAGGCGGGCAAGAACCGCATCGAGGTCGCGGTGGCGCTGGGCGGCGACCCCGCCATCACTTATTCCGCTACCGCGCCGTTGCCCAAGGATATCGACGAGCTGATCCTGGCGGGATTTTTGCGCAAAAAGCCGGTGGATATCGTGGCCTGCAAGACTATAGCGATGGAGGTCCCGGCGGACGCGGAGATCGTGCTGGAGGGCTATGTGGACCCGGCGGAGCTGCGCATGGAGGGTCCTTTTGGCGACCATACCGGTTATTATTCGCTGCCCGGCGAGTACCCGGTGTTTCACGTCACATGTATCACCCACCGCAAAAACCCGGTCTATCCGGCTACTATCGTGGGCAAGCCGCCGCAGGAGGATTGCTTCCTTGCCCTGGCCACGGAGCGCATTTTTCTGCCGGTGTTGAAGTTTCAGATCCCGGAAATCGTGGATTTGCATATGCCGATGGAGGGCGTATTCCATAATTGCGTGGTGGTATCGCTGCGCAAATCGTTCCCCGGCCATGCGCGCAAGCTGATGAATGCGCTGTGGGGGATGGGGCAGATGATGTTCGCCAAATATATCATTGTGGTGGACGAGGGGGTAAATGTGCATAATAATTCCGAGGTCATGTGGAAGGTATATAATAATGTAGACCCGCGGCGTGATATCACGCTCACCGACGGGCCGCTGGATGTGCTGGACCATTCCGCGCCGCTGCCGCTGTTTGGCTCCAAAATTGGCATCGACGCCACGAAAAAGCGGCGTGACGAGGGCCATGACCGGGAGTGGCCGGATGATATCGAGATGAGCGATGATGTCAAAGCGTTGGTCAGCCGGCGCTGGAGCGAGTATGGCCTGGACTAAGATAAAAGTTTTTTTCCGCATGATAGATCTGGAGCATAGCCTGTTCGCCCTGCCGTTTGCCTATATGGGCGCGCTGCTGGCCGCCCGGGGCGTACCCGGCGGCTGGGAGTTGCTGTGGATTACCACGGCGATGATCGGGGCGCGCACGGCGGCGTTGTGCTTAAACCGCCTCATCGACCGCCATATAGACCGCGCCAATCCGCGCACCGCGCATTGGGCGATGGCTTCGGGGCAGCTTTCGGTGTTCTGGGTGTGGGTGGCGGTAGTGATATGCCTTGCCATACTGCTGGTTTCGGCTTATATGCTAAATCCCTTGTGCTTAAAGCTCGCTCCGCTGGCGGTGCTGGCGCTGTGGGGTTATTCCTACACCAAGCGTTTTACCTGGTGGTGCCATCTGCTGCTGGGCATGGCTATCGGTATCGGGCCGGTGGGGGGATGGATCGCGATTACCGGCAGCATGGACTGGCGGCCGCTGGTGTTGTGGCTGGTGGTGGCTTTTTGGGTCGGCGGCTTTGACACCATGTACGCCTGTCAGGATGTGGAATTTGACCGCAGCCGCGGGCTTTATTCCGTTCCGGCCCGATTCGGGGTGGCGGCGGCGTTAAAAATATCGGCCCTGTTGCATTTTTTAGTGGTAGTATTATTGGCGCTAAGCGGGGCGATTTTTGACCTGAACGGGGTGTATTATGCGGGAACCGCGTTTGTGGCGGCTTTGCTGCTGTATGAGCATTTACTGGTGGGGCCGGGCGATTTGGAGCAGGTCAATACCGCCTCCTTCCGGGTGAATCATTATGTGGGCCTGATCCTGCTGGCGGTGACCGCGGCGGGGGTATTATGGAGCTAATAACAGGGGTGGCGCAATGGGCAGATATATTGTAGGCATAACGGGAGCCAGCGGCGCGGTTTACGGCATCGAGCTCATAAACCGCTTGCTGGCAGGCGGGCATGAGCTGCATGTGGTCATCAGCCCGGCAGCGGAGCTGGTGATGCACGACGAACTGGGCCTGGAGCTAGAGGGCATGGGTTTAAATGAGCGCCGGGCGCTGTTTGCCGACGGCAAGCTTTTGATGCATGATTACCATGATATTGCGGCGGTGATCGCCAGCGGTTCTTACCTGTGTGACGCGATGATTATTGCGCCTTGTTCCATGGGCAGCCTGTCGGCGGTCAGCGGCGGGCGCTCGGACAACCTGATCGAGCGCGCGGCGGATGTGATGCTCAAGGAAAGACGCCCCCTAGTGCTGGTGCCGCGCGAGACGCCTTTAAGCTCTGTGCATCTGCGCAATATGCTGCGCCTGTCCGAGGACGGGGCGGTGATTGTCCCGGCCATGCCGGCGTTTTATCATAAGCCGCAAGGGGTGGGGGATATGGTGGATTTCGTGGTGGGCAAAGTCCTGGATGTGTTGCGCCTGCCCCATGACATTTTTGCGCGTTACCGGGGGAATATCGGTGATGAATGATGTGGGAGCGGAAATGTTTGGCTTGGTCAATCGGGAGCTGAAGCAGGTTGAAGCCGCTATGCTCGACAGTATTGACACGGAAATTGCCGAGCTGCGAGAGGCTTCCGTCCATCTGGTGCGCGGCGGCGGTAAAAGGATGCGCCCGGCGTTCGCCCTGCTCAGCGCCCGTCTGTTTATGGAGCGCATCGATTCGGTAATTCCCATGGCTACGGCCTTGGAATTAATCCACATGGCCACGCTGGTGCATGATGATGTAATCGACGATTCCGTGCTGCGGCGGGGACGCACAACCGTAAAGGCCACCTGGGGCAACCGGGTATCGGTATATGCGGGCAACTATATCCTGGCCCGCGCCATGGCCCTTACCGCCCAATACCAGCGTCAGGAACTGGTCGAAATCTTGGCTTTGGCATCCATGGATATGTGCGTGGGCGAGTTTCGCCAGATGGAGAGCGGGTTCAACCCGGAGCAGGGTTTGAAGGATTACCTGCGGCGGATACAGCGCAAGACGGCCCTGCTGATTTCGATTAGCTGCAAGCTGGGTGCCATGCTGAGCCCGGCCACGGCGCAGCAGATAAAAACCGTGGAGCGTTACGGCCATTGTCTGGGGATGGCTTTTCAGATTACCGATGACGTTTTGGATTATGTGGCCGATGAGAAGACTTTGGGCAAGCCCACCGGAAGCGATATCCGCCAGGGACTCATTACCCTGCCGGCGCTGTATGCGCTCGAACATTCACCGGAGCGCGGGCAGTTGCGCGCTTGGATGAGTTCCCCGGAACTGACCCGGCAGCACGCGGAGGAGATCATCGATGGGGTCATCGACTCCGGCGGTATAGATTACAGCTTGGAATTAAGTGAAAAATATGCGCTGCGGGCGCGCAAGCTGCTGGAAAAACTGCCGCCGGGGGAAGCCCGCGACAGCCTGGCACGCATTACCGATTTTGTTGTCCATCGTTCGTTTTAGGCCCTGATTTATGTGGCGGGAGGCGTAAATATTGAGTTCTTTGGCGGATATGACTCCGGAAGAAAAAATGACCTTGCTGGAGCACTTAAAGGCGCTGCGGCGTTCGCTAATTATCAGCGTAGTAGCGATATTGACGGGCGCGGTGGTGTGCTTCATATACAATGAACCCTTGCTGGCCTTTGTCATCGAACCCCTGACCAGCCAGAATGAAAACCTGGTGGTCACCGGAGTCACTGAGGCATTTTTTGTAAAGTTGAAGCTGTCGCTTTTGGCTGGCTTTACCCTAACCTTGCCCATCACCATATTGGCCATATGGTCGTTCTTCAAGCCCGCCCTGTACCCCAAGGAACGCAAAAATGTCTATATCCAGCTGCCGGTAAAACTGGGGCTGTTTTTTGGCGGTTTGACCTTTGCCTATTTTGGCATACTGCAGCTAATCCTGAAATTCTTCATATTTATAGCCGGCGAGAGCCTCGAAACCATGTTCAAGGTCGATCAGTACGTCTCTTTTGTGCTGGCGTTCTGCATCCCCTTCGGTTTGATCTTCGAACTGCCGGTGGTGGTATTCTTCCTGAGCAAAATGGGGCTCATCACCAAGGAATTCCTGGCGAAAAACCGCAAATACGCCATACTCATCATCGTCATGCTTTCCGCCGCGCTGACCCCCGGCGGCGACCCGTTTTCCATGGGCCTGATGGCGGTGCCGGTATACATTCTTTACGAAGTCAGCATCATCGTGGCCAAATTTGCCAAGCCCAGTCCTGAGCGGGCTGAGCAGGCACGCGTCAAGCGTGAAGCCCGGGCGGCGAAAAAAGCGGCCCGGAAGGCAGCGCGGGAGGCACGGCGCCTGCGCCGCAGCGGTAGTAGCGCCAATAGCGGTGGCGGCAGTGGAAATACCGGCGGCGTAAGCAGCGCGGATAGCAGCGGCAGCGATAACGGCGACGCCAGTGCAGATACTGATGCCGACGGTAGCGATAACGCCGTCGATAATGGCAGCGCCGGCAGCGGCGATGAGGAATGAACTTTACAAAACGGCGACAGTTTGCCATAATTCATGGTACAACCTTAGCGGAAGTTTATTTTGGCACGGCCTATAAAGCCGGGAAAACAGGAGGTAGTGAAAATGTTTGGTTTGATAGGTAATTTTGGCCCCTGGGAACTGGTGTTGATCCTGCTCATCATTTTGATTATTGTGGGGCCGGGCAAACTACCCAAGGTAGCCGAGTCTTTGGGGAAATCCATCAAAAACTTCCGCAAGGCCAAGGAAGATGTGGTGGAAGAGCTGGAAATCAAACAGGACAAAACGGACGAATAGCCATGGCACATCTATATCCGATATATCTGAATCTTGAGCACAAGAAGTGCCTGGTAATCGGCGGCGGCTCGGTAGCTGAGCGCAAGGTGAAGACCCTTTTGGAGTACGGCGCGAAAGTATCGCTGGTTAGCCCCGACATCCAATCCGGGTTGCGGCAACTGCATGATAGCGGCGCTATTGAATGGCAAGCGGCGTCATTTGCTCCTGACCATCTGGAAGGCGTTTTTATGGCGTTTATCACTACCGACGACCATGAACTGAACGGCGAGATAGCCGCGGCATGCCGCGAGCGCGGTATAATGGTCAATGCGGCCGATGATCCGCCCAATTGCGATTTTTACGTACCGGCGGTGTTGCGCCAGGACCACCTGGCGGTGGCTATTTCTACCGAGGGGCGCAGCCCGATGTTCGCTGCGTGGCTCAAACGGGAGCTGGGCAATATAATTACCGAGGATTACGGACGCTTTGTCAATAAAATGGGCGATATTAGGGAGCTTATCAAACAGTCTGATTTAAGCCTGCAGGAGCGGCGCATGGTTTTTGCTGCGCTTATCAACGCATTGCCCTTAAGGCTGACGCCCAGCCAGGATGAAAACTTCGCAGAGGAGAGAATAGAGCATTGTATATCCTGCTTACAGGATTGAGCCATCATACTACGCCGGTGCAAGTGAGAGAAAAATTTGCTTTCAGCACCTCGGAGATAGAGGGAATCTATAAGCGTTTTCGCGAGCAGTCGCCATTGGAGGGGATATTTATCCTCACCACTTGCAACCGGACCGAGGTTTATGCGGTGGCGCGGAGTATCGAGATCGGCCAGCAGTATATGCGCGAGTATTTGTCCGCGCGCTCCGGGTTGGATGACGAGCAGCTTTTCCCCTATGTTTACCAAAAGAATTGTTACGCCGCGGTGGAGCATTTGTTTAATGTAGCTTCCGGGCTTGACTCCATGGTGTTG
>JAUNBV010000053.1:0-4288 GCA_030526885.1 Syntrophomonadaceae bacterium | reverse complement strand
TGAGCCAGCTCAAGGAAGCGTTCGCTTTTGCTCAGCAGAGCGGAGCCACCAACGGCATTCTCAATCAATTATTTCAAAAAGCGGTGGTGGTGGGCAAGAAAGTGCGCACCCGCACCGCCATAGATCAGCACCCGGTCTCCATCAGCTATATCGCGGTGGAATTGGCGCGGGAACTGCTGGGCGATATGAGCAATAAAACAGTTTTGGTGGTCGGCGCCGGGGAGACCGGCGAGTTGGCCACCCGGCATTTGAAAGCCGGCGGCATCAAAACCGTGCGGGTGACCAACCGCTCCTATGATAAAGCGGTGGCGCTGGCGGAAAACTTCGGCGGACGGGTGGTGCGCTTTGACGATATGCCTCAGGAGCTGGCTTACGCCGATATCGTCATAAGCTGTACCGCGGCCAGCCATTACGTGATTTGCGGCGATGCCTGCCGCCAGGCATTGGTCGAGCGCCGGGGCAAGGATATCGTTTTCATAGACATTGCCGTCCCGCGCGATGTTGACCCTGATTTTTCATGCATCGACGGGGTGCATATCTATGATATAGACCGCCTGCAGAATGTATCCGATAAGAGCTATGAAGCGCGCCGGCTGGCGGCGGAACAAGCGCGGGAAATCATTGCCCGGGAGTTAGAGGAATTCAATACCTGGCTCAACCAATTGAGCGTGACCCCGGTGCTGGGGGCGCTGACCCAAAAGGGGGAAAGCATACGCCAGCAGGAATTACGGCGTGCCATGAACCGCCTGGGTCAGGTATCCGAGCGGGAGGAGCGGGTGATAAGCGACATGGGACATGCCATCGTCAATCAATTATTGCGTTCACCTATCCATATGATCAAAGAAATGGCGCTGTGTGAGCAGGGGCATACTTTCGCAGAGATGGTCAAAAAACTGTTTGAGCTGGAACTTGCTATGGAGGAGCACAACGAATATGCAGACACTTAAACTGGGGACGCGCGGCAGCAGGTTGGCGCTTTGGCAGGCCGCCCATGTAGCCGAGGTGTTGCATCGCCATTATACGGATATTGACTTTGAGATAGTTATTATCCGCACCACCGGCGACAAGATACTCGATACCTCGCTGTCCAAAATTGGCGATAAGGGCCTGTTTACCAAAGAAATTGAAGCGGCGCTGCTGAACGGCAGAATAGATCTGGCAGTGCACAGCATGAAAGACGTGCCCAACGAATTGACGGCTGGTTTAGCCATCGCCGCCATTCTGCAGCGTGAAGCCGCCAACGACGTGTTGATTTCCCGGCACGATCTATCCATTAAAGAACTCCCGGAGGGAGCGGTGCTGGGCACCTCCAGCCTGCGCCGTATTTCGCAGCTTAGGGCTTATCGTCCCGATCTGCGCATTAAGGAGATTCGCGGCAACGTGGATACCCGCCTGCAACGCATGGAGGAGCAGGGCCTGGACGGCGTGCTGCTCGCCGCCGCCGGGGTGACGCGGCTGGGCCTGGAGAGCCGTATCAGCGATAATATCGACTATTCCATTATCCTCCCCGCAGCGGGCCAGGGCGCCATCGGGGTGGAGATACGCAACGATGATGAGAATCTAAGAAACCTTCTGTCCGTCATCGACCATGAGCCTACCGCGGCTTGTGTGCGTATGGAGCGCGTTTTTCTGGCGGCGCTGGGCGGCGGTTGCCAAGTGCCCATCGCGGCGCTGGCGGTGCCGCAGGGAACGGATTTGGTGCTGGACGGCCTGATCGCTTCACTGGACGGCAACAGGATATATCGGGATCAAGTCACCGTGAGCGCGGATGCCGCAGCGGAAGGCGGGGCCCGGCTGGCCCATAAGCTGCTGGCCCAGGGGGGAGACGCGATCTTGGATGAGATCGTGAGGCCATGAGTCTAAACCGGCAAGGGGTTGAAGAAATGAAAGAGTCGGGTATGGTTTATTTAGTGGGAGCCGGTCCGGGCGATCCCGGCCTGTTCACGCTTAAAGGCCGTCAGTTATTGGAGCGGGCCGAAGCGGTGGTGTATGACCGCCTGGTAAGCCCTGAGATTTTGGCGTGGGCCAACCCCGCGGCGGAAATGATTTATGTGGGCAAGTCCTCGGGCCATCATTCCTGGCCGCAGGAGGATATAAATAAGGTGCTGCTTGAAAAGGCGGCCGAAGGCAAGATGGTAGTGCGGCTGAAGGGGGGCGACCCTTTTGTATTCGGACGCGGCGGTGAGGAAGCGGAATATTTGCTGGATTCCGGTCATCGCTATGAGGTGGTGCCGGGAGTGACCTCCGCCATAGCCGCGCCCGCTTATGCGGGGATTCCGGTCACGCATCGCGATCTTACCTCCAGCCTGGCTATCATTACCGGCCATGAGAAACCCGGCAAAACCGAAAGCTCCATCCATTGGGACAAGATTTCCACCGGCATTGGAACTTTGGTGTTTTTAATGGGACTGGAAAACCTGCCCTTTATCGTTGACAACCTAATCACCAACGGACGGGCCGCGGAAACACCGGCGGCGGTGATACACCGCGGCACTCTGCCGGAACAGCAGGTGGTGGAGGGTACGCTCGATAATATCGTAAAACGGGTGGCGGAAGCGGGCTTAAAGCCTCCCTCCATCATTGTGGTAGGGGAGACCGCTGCGCTGCGTCCGCGCCTTAAGTGGCTGGAAAACCAACCGTTGCGGGGCAAAAAAGTGCTGGTCACCCGCGCCCGTGCGCAGGCCAGCGCCTTGTCGGAGAAAATCCGCTCCCTGGGAGGCCAGGCGATAGAATTCCCCAGCATCGAAATCAGCCGGATGCCGGATCTATCCGCTTTACACCAGGCCTTTGAACGCCTGGCGGACTATCAATGGCTGTGCTTCACCAGTGTCAATGGGGTTAACATATTCTTTGATGAATTTTTCGGGCGAGGCTTTGATATCCGCGGGCTGGCCGGGATTCGCCTGGCCGCCATCGGTCCGGCCACCGCCGACCGCCTGCGGCAAAAAGGATTGCGGGTAGATGTGTTGCCGGACGCATTTAAAGCGGAGGAACTGGCGGCGGCGCTGTTGGAACAGATGCGCCCCGCAGAGCGCCTGTTGCTGCCGCGCGCTCAGGGAGCGCGGGACGTGCTGCCGCAGGAACTGCGCAGCGGCGGGATGACAGTTGATGAAATATGTGTGTACGAAGCTAAAATAAACCGGCAGCTAAACCCCGGACTTCGTGATATAATTGCAGCCGGCGGCGTTGATTACATCACCTTTACCAGTTCTTCGACGGTGAGAAATTTCGTGGACTTGCTGGGGGCTGACGCCTTGGCCGGGCTCAAAGGGCGCTGCAAGATTGCCTGCATCGGCCCGGTCACCGCCAACACCGCGCGGGAGCTTGGCCTGACCGTCGATCTGCAGGCCGCCGAGTATACCATAGACGAGTTGACAGATGTCATTGTGCGGGATGCGCATAAGATATAGCTTCCTATTTTGAAAGGAGACATAACTAATGATCGGTTGCACCAAACTGTTATGCGGCACGGCTACCGTGTCGGAAGTCATCAAGCATCAGGGCAGTAAAATTCCACCGCAGCTCCTGCAGTTTTCCAATTCCTTCCGTCCGCTGGTGGTGTGGAATATGACTAACCGCTGCAATTTGCGCTGTATCCATTGCTATATCAAGGCGGAGGACACCGAATACCGCAACGAACTCAGCACCGAGGAAGCGGTGACCATGATCGACGATCTGGCGCGGATGCAGTGCCCGGTATTGCTGTTTTCCGGCGGTGAGCCGCTCATCCGTCCCGATATATTTGAACTGGGGCGTTATGCTACCGATAAGGGCCTGCGCTGCGTCATTTCCAGCAACGGGACCCTGATCGACGACGCCACCGCGGTCAAGATAAGGGAAGCCGGTTTTCAGTATGTGGGCATCAGCATTGACGGCGCCCCGGCCACCCACGATTATTTCCGGGCCAAGCCGGGCGCCTTTGACATGGCGCTGGCCGGCATTCATGCCTGTCAGCGCAACGGGGTCAAAACCGGCATGCGCTTTACCGTTAACCGGCTGAACCGCCACGAGTTGCCTGAGATTTTTGACATCATCGAAAAAGAGAAAGTGCCGCGTTTTTGTATGTACCACCTCGTTTACGCCGGGCGGGGCGCGGAAATGATCGAACAGGACACGGATGCCGCCGTGAAGCGCGAGACCCTGGATTATATTATTGAAAAAACCCTGGATTTCCACGCCCGGGGCATAGAAGCCGAGATTTTGACCACCGATAACCATGCTGACGGTATTTATTTATACAACCATATCTTAGCCAAACAGCCGGAACGCGCCGATGAGATTGTGGAAT
>JAUNBV010000052.1 GCA_030526885.1 Syntrophomonadaceae bacterium | reverse complement strand
AGAAATGGTATAATCCCCGCCGTATTCATCGATGCCTTCAAGGGTGAGACAGCCTCCCGCGCGGCCCGCGCTCAGCTCAGCCCCGCCGGGGTGGGCGGAGACGGTACAGTTATGCGCGGCCACGATATCGTCCACCAATGCGCTGCGTACATGGCGCAGGGCATAGTGAGCGTCGCTACTCGCCCGCCCCGAATCAAAGCTGCCCACCCCCACCTTAAGCAGCAGCAGCAAAGCGGTTAGAATAAGCAAGGCCAGCGGCAGCGCGAGCAGCAGTTCCAGCAGGGTAAAGCCCTTGTCATCCCTCAACCCCCTCATTGCTCCGCCTCCCCGCCGCCCAACAACGCGGTCCACCGCACCGCAACGCTGGGATACTGCGTCGGGCACACCCGCAGGCTGACCGCGTACAGCGGCGCGTCCCCGGTATCCGGCGGCAGTTCCACCAACTCACCGGCGCGGGTGCGTTCTACCTTAAGCTCCGCCACCATGGCTTCATCATATAAAAGCCGCTTTTGCTCCGCCGCGCTCAACGTCCCGGCGCTAGCCCGGGACAGCAAAATCGGATCGGCCCGCAGCTCCTCCATGATGGAAATGGCATAATCCAACGCCTCCCCGCGCGCCCCCGCCTGAACCAGCGCCATTGTGCCCTGGCCGCAAACGCGCAGAACCACCGCCGCCAGCAAAGCCAGCAGCGCCAGGCACGCCATCAGCTCCAGCAGCGAAAAGCCGCGGTCATTTTTCATCATCCGCATAGCGCGTCACCCCATTTCCAAACCGCCGTTTACTCTTTTAAAAACTATGAATCTATTGTATCACGCTTCCCGCCCGGCTCACAGTTGCTGCCAGCATAAGTGGTTTTTCGTTATACTTGCAGCCCATTACGCGCTTTGTTATAATTATCCTATAGGTTCATGTTTTATCTTTGGTTTCCTTTTTATTTTAGGTTTCAAATGTATTCCATTATGTTTTAAGGGGGTTTTCGTATGGCTCAGGAGCTGCCTAATTGTCCGGTGGAAATAACCATGCAACTGATCGGCAACAAGTGGAAGGTATTAATCATCCGTGACCTGCTCAACGGCACCCGGCGTTTCAGCGAACTCAAGCGCTCGGCGACGGGTATAACGCAAAAGGTACTCACCGCTAATCTGCGCGCGCTGGAAGAAAACGGGCTGCTCACCCGCGCGGCTTATGCCGAGGTCCCGCCACGGGTAGAATATACCCTGACCGTAACCGGCTACAGCTTAAAACCGGTTTTGGATGCCATGAGAGAATGGGGAGAGCACTACCGCCAGGAAGCGACGGTAGAAAAAGCGCGGCCCAAACGCAAACGCGCGCCCCGGAAAGCGGAAAAGCCCCTGCCGGCGACGGAGGAACTGGCGGCAGCCGACGAAGCTGCTCCGGCAGTCTTAGCCCCGGCAGAGCCCACGGAAGCCATTGAAGCGCCGACAACGGCAGTCGATGCCCCGGCAGAGGTGGAGGCAATCTCAGCGGCAGCTGAAGCGGAAGCAACCCCGGCCAGGAACCTGTCCCAAGAAGCGCCGCCGGCAGAGCCCACGGAAGCCGCCGAGGCGGCACCGGTAGTCGATACCACGGTCGAAGCGGCTCCGGCTGATCTACTGCTGATAAGCGAAGAATTGAAACCCGAGGACGCCGAACAGCAAGCGGAGGAGCAAGCGGAGGGGGATTCCTGGGAGCTTGATTCCCTGTTCTAAAGCCGCCCGGTGATGAGCTCCAGGTCGATGGTGATATGGTCGGTGCGGTCAGACGGTATAGCGCTGATATCGGCGCCCGCGGTCAACGGAGTCATGCGCAGGAAATCATGCCATTGGGCCGGGGTAAGCGGATGGCGGCGGTATATGCGGCGGCGCTGCAGCACCCTGATGTTTTCGGTCGAATGCTCCATCACCTCACGGTTGGAATACTGTTTGCGCATCAACTGCCCCGCTACGCACTCGCGTATCTCCCGCAGGTATTCATTGCCCGGCACCGCCTTGACGATGAGCCCCTCCGGCCGCAATACCCGCTTGAATTCCTCATAATTGGCCGGGGTCAACAGGTTCAAGATTATGTCCATACTGCGGTCGGCCAAGGGCAGGCGCGCCAGGTTGGCCACGCACCAGTTCACTCCCGCGCCGTCCCGCGCCGCGAGCTGTACCGCATCCTTTACGATATCCACGCCAAAGTATTCGCAGCCCTCCGGCAGTTGGGCGTCTTGGCTCAACTGCCGCAAATACCAGCCTTCACCGCATCCGGCGTCCAGCACCCGTATGGCTTTGCCGGGGGCATACTCCTTAATGATCGCTTTTATCTCCCCCAGCAGCTCGTCATAAAAACCCTGTTCCATAACGGCGCGGCGGCTTAAGAACAATTCTTTATCATACGCGCCGGGCTTGGCTTTGCCCAGCAGATTCACATATCCCCTGGCGGACAGATCAAAGCTGTGCCCTTGCTCACAGCGCAAAGCTGCGCCCCCGCTCACCGCCATCCCGCCGCGGCACAAGGGACAGCACAGCGCCGCCGCGCCGCGTTCAAAACCTTTTGCCGCCTGTTGCAGCCTGCTTTCCACCATTTCACCCGCCTCTTACCCATCATTCTGGTATATATTTTACCATATTATTGCGCCGGTGCTTGTACCCATGCGGCGGCAGTGCTATAATGATTCACGATTCGATTTTTCTCTTAACTGTATGTTTACCGGGCAAGCCCGGAGAAAGTTGGTGGCTGATAATGATAAAAATCGCATTGCTGGGCTGTGGTACGGTGGGCGGCGGCGTGTATAAGCTGCTGCAACAAAATCAGGAACTGATCCGGCAAAAGGCGGGACAGGAACTCCGCATCGTAAAGGTGCTGGAAAAGGATCGGAGCAAATGCGCCGCGCTGGGCCTGCCGGACGCCATGATCGCCGAAAGCTATCAGGAGATACTTAACGATGATGAAATCAGTATCGTGGCGGAACTGATGGGAGGCATCGAACCGGCCTGCACCATGGTGCTCGAGGCGATGCAGCACGGCAAGCATGTGGTAACCGCCAACAAGGATATGATCGCGGAACGCGGCCGGGAACTGTTCGATACCGCGCAGCAAAACGGGGTGGATTTCTATTTTGAAGCCAGCGTGGCCGGCGGCATCCCCATCATCCAGCCGATGAAGCAATCGCTGGCCGGCAACGCCATCCAGCAGGTCCTGGGCATCCTGAACGGCACCACCAACTATATTTTGACCAAGATGACCACCGAGGGCTCCGATTTTTCCGAAGTGCTGGCCGAGGCCCAGCGCCTGGGATATGCCGAATCCGACCCCACCGCCGATGTGGGCGGCCTGGACGCGGCCCGCAAGCTGGCCATTTTAGCCTCCATCGCCTTTAACAGCCGCGTTACCTTCGGCGACGTCTATGTGGAGGGCATCACCACCATCAATGCCCGCGACATCAAATACGCCGGGGAACTGGGTTATGTGGTGAAACTGCTGGCTATCGCCGACGAAAACGAAGGCGGGGTACTGGCCCGGGTTTATCCGGCGCTGCTGCCCGCCGATCATCCGCTGGCAGCGGTAAACGACGTATTCAACGCCGTCTTTGTGCGTGGCGACGCGGTGGGCGATATCATGCATTACGGACGCGGCGCCGGTGAAATGCCCACCGCTTCTTCCGTGGTGGGCGACATCATCGACATCGGGCGCAACCTCAGCCATCACAGCAGCGCCCGTATCGGATGTACCTGTTTTGCCTCCAAACCCTTCCGGCCTATCAGCGAGCTCAAGACCCAATACTACATCCGCCTCACCGTAGTGGACCGCCCCGGCGTGCTGGCCGGTATCGCCGGAGTATTCGGCGATTGCAATGTCAGCCTGCAAACGGTTATGCAAAAGAGCGCCACCGCGGCGGACGCCGAGTTGATGGTGATCACCCATAATACCCGCGAAGCCGATCTGCAACAGGCGCTGTCCATCCTTAAGGACAAGGAGTTCGTGCACAGCATCGACAACTTTATCCGGCTGGAAGGTATCGCCCCCCGGCAATAATTAAGGAGTGACTCACCATGGCTTTACTGGTATGTAAATTTGGCGGCAGCTCGGTTGCCGACATCAATAAAATACGGCGTATCGCCGACAAACTAATCGCGATGAAGGCGCAGGGCCATCGGATAGTGACCGTGGTATCGGCCATGGGCGACACCACCGACGACCTGTTGGAACTGACCCGTGAAATAGGGCGCGGCCACGACCTGCGCGAACTGGATATGCTGCTGGCCACCGGCGAACAGCAAAGCGCCTCCCTGCTGGCGATGAGCCTGCAGGCCGCCGGTTGCCCCGCCCTGTCCCTGACCGGCTGGCAGGCCGGCATCTTGACCGATAATGTCTACAGCAAAGCGCGCATCAACGATATCGACCCGATCCGCATCGAACAGGAACTGGACCAGGGCAAAATAGTAGTGGTGGCGGGTTTTCAGGGCATCGCCCCCAACGGCGACATCACCACCTTGGGGCGCGGGGGCTCGGATACCAGCGCGGTAGCCCTGGCCGCCGGCATGAAAGCTAAACACTGCCTTATCTTCACCGACGTGGACGGCGTTTACACCGCCGACCCCCGCATCGAACCCCGGGCCAGCAAACTGCGCCAGATATGCTATGAGGAAATGCTGGAGTTTGCCAGCGTAGGGGCCGCCGTTTTACAGCCCCGCGCGGCGGAACTGGCCATGAACTATCGGGTGGAGGTAGAGATTTTAAGCAGTTTTACCGAAAAACCGGGAACCATTATAACGGAGGTTGCAAAAATGGATAAAGTGAGAACCGTCAGCGGAGTAGCCCACGACCTGAATGTGGCCAAAATCGCCATCTTCGACGTGCCCGACCAGCCCGGCATCGCCAGCAAAGTATTCCGGGCGCTGGCCGATAACGCCATCAACGTGGACATGATCGTCCAGAGCCAGATGAAGGGCGATCGCAACGACATCGCCTTTACCATCGAACGCCAGGAACTGAGCCGCGCCCTGCCGCTGGTGGAGACCGTGGTGGCGGACATCGGCGCCGCCGGCATGGCATACGGGGACGACGTAGCCAAGATATCCATCGTGGGCGCCGGTATGCAGAGCAAACCGGGCGTGGCGGCCGATATGTTCGCGGTGCTGGCCGAGAACGGCATCAACATCCAGATGATTAGCACCTCAGAAATCAAGACCTCCTGTATCATCGAAGAGGCCCAGACCCAAAAAGCCGTACAGGCCCTGCACCAGTGCTTTGATTTGGAAAACGAAAGCTAGGGGCCCTTGGCCGCGCCTGAGTGCGGAATAATTACCATCGGGGCAATATTTGCTTGACGCGGTTTTCATTGTGTTATAAAATATTGACTGTTGCGGGGTGTAGCTCAGTTTGGTATGAGCGCTACGTTGGGGACGTAGAGGCCGCTGGTTCAAATCCAGTCACTCCGACCATTTAAAAAATGCGAAACGCCGGGGATTTATGTCCCCGGCGTTTTTTGTGGTTTAGCCCCCAAGAGACTTTTGACAGAAGTGCATGCCGACAAAAACCGGATGCGACCGCCGCGCTTTGCCGCCATCATATCCCCGCCTTTTGCTTAAGAAAATCTTAATCCCTTCATCATGAAATCTTCCCATTTCGTTCAGAAAAAGACAATATGCAACCTCTATACTTCAGCTATGCTACGGTTTCTCAGAAATACTTCGCATTTAAAGCTGATTTTTGATTGGCAGCAGGGCAGAAGGGGGAATGGTCCATGGATAGGACGCGGGTGGCGATAATTTTTGGCGGATGCTCCCCGGAATATGGGGTGTCTTTGCAATCGGCCCATGCGGTCATATCGCACTTGCCGCCGGAGCGCTACGAATTGATCTTGCTGGGCATCACCCGCCAGGGGGAATGGCGGCGCTATTACGGCGACATCTCCGCTATCCCCGACGACCGGTGGCATCTTGACGCCGCAGCTTGCGTGCCGGCCATCATCTCGCCCGACCGCCACACCGGCGGGATTATAGAGTTTGAGGGGGAGCGCTGCCGTTTTACCCCGGTGGACGCGGCCTTTCCGGTGTTGCACGGTAAAAACGGCGAGGACGGCACCGTACAGGGCTTAATTGCCCTGGCCGGCATCCCGCTGGTGGGCTGTGACACGCTCAGTTCCGCCCTGGGCATGGACAAACACCGCGCGCATAAGCTGGCCGCCGCGCAGGGCATCGCGGTACCGGCAGGCACGGTGCTCACCGGGCGCTGCGATGACGCCGCCCGGCGGACGCAGACCGCTCACCTGAAATACCCGCTGTTCGTAAAGCCGGTCAAGGCGGGATCGTCACTGGGCATCAGCAGGATAGAAAGCCCGGAGCAATTGGCGGCGGCGGTTAAACTGGCGCTGGAACATGATGATGAAGTCATCATCGAAGAAAGCGTGCCCGGCTTTGAAGTGGGGTGCGCGGTTCTAGGGCACGATGAATTACTGCTCGGATTGCCGGATGAGATCGAACTCAGCCACGGCTTCTTTGATTTTACCGAAAAATACAGCCTGCAAAATTCCCGCATCCATATGCCCGCCCGCATCGACCCCGATACCGCGGAGCGCGTCCGGCAGACCGCGGCGGCCATCTACCAGGCTTTGGGCTGTACCGGCTTTGCGCGGGTGGACATGTTTTTGACCCCGGACGGCGGCATCGTTTTCAATGAAGTAAACACCATCCCCGGCTTTACCGCTCACAGCCGTTATCCCAACATGATGCGGGGCATCGGGCTATCCTTTACCGAACTGCTGGAACGGCTGATCGCTCTGGGTATGGCGCGATGAATGCCCTAACTCTCAGCGCCGCGCCGGCCGCTTCACTGACGCCGCCCTCACCCGCCCGCCGCCGGATATCCGGCTGCAATGCGCACGGCGGCATCGTGCCCCTGAGGAGGAATAAGGCATGAACTCCTCCCGCTCTTATGCCGGTATCGACTATTTCCGGCTCATCGCCGCCTTCCTCATCGTGGCTATCCATACCGCTCCCCTGTCCTCGGTGGATGAGACCGCCAGCTTTATGTTTACCCATATCCTGGCCCGTATCGCGGTTCCCTTCTTCCTGCTGGTGACCGGTTATTTCCTGCTGGCGCCCTTTTATGCCGATACGCCCCTGCCCCCGAGCGCCAAGGGGTTAAAACAGTTTTCCATCAAAACCGCGTTGCTGTACGGCGCGTCCATATTGCTGTATCTGCCGGTAAACCTCTACGCCGGTCATTTTGAAACCATCGATGGCTGGGGCGCGCTGCTGAAAATGGTCATTTTTGACGGCACCATGTATCATCTGTGGTATCTGCCCGCCTCCATCATTGGCGCGGCCATCGTATTCTCGCTGCTAAAATGCTTGAAGCCAAAATATGTGTGGGTAGCGGTAAGCCTGCTCTATCTCATCGGCCTGGGGGGCGACAGCTATTACGGGCTGGCCGCCGGTCTACCCTGGCTGAATGCCGGATATGACTTCATGTTCGGCTGGTTCGATTATACCCGCAACGGTATTTTCTACGCCCCCATATTCTTGTTGCTGGGTGCGGCGCTGGCCCATCCCCGGCGCCCCGCCGCCAAAACCGCCGACGGCATCGGCCTGGCGGTGAGCCTGGCCCTGTTGCTGGCCGAGGGATTACTGCTACATAACGCCGGTGTCCAGCGCCATGACAGCATGTATCTGGCTCTGCTGCCCAGCATGTACTTCCTGTATCGCCTGTTGCTGCACTGCCCGGGAAAACGCCGCTACGAACTTAGGACCGTGGCCATGCTCATCTACATCCTGCATCCGCTGGTGATCGTAGTGGTGCGGCTGATTGCCAAACTATTGGGATTGCAAGCGGTGCTGGTGTACAACAGCGTCATACATTACACTTTGGTATGCCTGCTCTCCTGGCTGGCCGCGGTGCTCATCACCCGGCTCAAAGACCGGCTTGCCCCCGTTAAACCCGACCGGAAAAGCCGCGTCTGGCGCGAGATAAACCTTGGACACCTGGGCCACAACCTGCGTTTCCTGCAAATGATCCTGCCCTCCTCCTGTGAGGTAATGGCCGTGGTCAAAGCCGACGCCTACGGTCACGGGGCCATAAAAATATCCCGGGAGCTGAACCTCCTCGGGATAAGGGACTTTGCCACCGCCACCGTGGCGGAAGCGGTTGAGCTGCGCCGGCACGGGATAAAGGGCAATATTTTGATCCTCGGCCCCACCGCGCCCGATGACTTTCCCTGCCTGACGCGCTACCATTTGACCCAGACCGTGACCGACCATACATACGCCCGCCGCCTGAACCGGCATGGGCAGGCCGTGGACGTGCACATCAAGCTGGACACCGGCATGCACCGCCTGGGCGAAGATTACGGCCACCTATCCGAGCTTGAGGACATTTTTGCCTGCCAAAACCTCAGGGTAAAGGGTACCTATACCCACCTTTGCGCCGCGGATAGCCTGCAGGAGGAGGATATCGCCTTTTCCCGCCTGCAGATGCGCCGTTTTTATGATGCGGTCAAGCAGCTTGAGCAGCACGGCCATCATCCCGGTAAATTGCATATCCAGAGCAGTTACGGCGTGCTCAATCATCCCGAGCTGCAATGCGATTATGCCCGCGTCGGCATCGCGCTGTACGGGGTATTGAGCACCTCGGCGCCTACCTTTGTGACCCCTGACCTGAAGCCGGTGCTGGCGCTCAAAGCCCGCATCATGATGACCCGCAGCATCGCCGCCGGGGAAAGCGTGGGCTATGGCCGACAATTCACCGCGCCGCAGGCCATGACCATCGCCGTGGTATCGGCCGGCTATGCCGACGGGATACCGCGCCAGCTATCCGCGCCCGGTTCAGCGGTGCTGGTGAGAGAGCGCCGGGCGCCTGTTATCGGACGTATTTGCATGGATCAGATGCTGGTGGATGTGTCACAGATTCCCGAAGTACAGCCGGGGGACTGCGTTACCCTCATCGGACGGGACGGAGACGAGGAGATTCGCAGCGAAGAAATAGCGGCTCATTGCCATACTATCACTAACGAAGTATTGAGCCGCCTGGGGAAAAGAACCGAGTTATTCATAGCGGGGACGGAAAAATAACCGGCGTTTTGGGGGTTTTTAGATGTAATCCCTGCTCACACCGTCATTACGTCCTGCTCTTTGGCCTGCAGGATGACGTCCACCTCTTTGACCAGCTTGTCGGTGAGCTTTTGAATGTCGTCCATGCCTTTTTTGCTTTCATCTTCGGAGATAAGCTTTTCTTTTTCGCTGGATTTTATCATGTCATTGGCTTCGCGGCGGATATTGCGGATACCCACTTTAGCCTCTTCGCCGCGCTTTTTAATCACCTTGACCAGCTCCCGGCGTCCCTCTTCGGTGAGCGCGGGAATGGCAATCCGGATCACGTTGCCGTCATTGCTGGGATTGACCCCTAAATCAGATTTCAAAATGGCTTTTTCTATCTCGCCGATACTGGATTTGTCCCAGGGCTGGATAGTGAGCAACCGCGCCTCCGGCACATGGATATTGGCTAACTGATTCAAAGGGGTGGGCTCGCCGTAGTAATTCACCATCAGCTTCTCGACCATGGCGGGGTTGGCACGACCGGCGCGCATGCCCGCCAATTCTCCGCTCAGGTGTTCCACGGTCTTGTGCATCCTGCTTTCGGCGTCTTCCATAATGTCTTTGATCACTTAAGGTCCACTCCTTAATTAAAGTATTTAGGGGGCGCTTTATTCTCCCACATAGGTGCCGATGTTTTCGCCCATAGCGGCTTTAAGTATATTGCCTTCCTCCATCAGGTTAAACACGATGATGGGGATGCGGTTGTCCATACACAGGGAGGAGGCGGTGGAATCCATCACGCCCAGCCCCTGCTGCAAAAGCTCCATATAGCTTAACCGCTCATATTTTATTGCGTTCGGGTTTTTCATCGGGTCGCTGTCATATACCCCGTCCACCTTTTTAGCCATCAGGATGGCCGAGGCTTCTATCTCCGCCGAGCGCAGCGCAGCGGTGGTATCGGTGGAAAAATAGGGGTTGCCGGTGCCGGCGGCAAATATCACCACCCGCCCTTTCTCCAGATGACGGATGGCGCGGCGGCGGATATAGGGTTCGGCCAGTTCCTTCATCTCGATGGCGGACTGCACGCGCACCGTTATATTCTCGTTTTCCAGCGCGTCCTGCAGGGCCAGCGCGTTGATCACCGTGGCCAGCATCCCCATATAGTCGGCGGTGGCCCGATCCATGCCCTTTTCGCTGCCGGATATGCCCCGCCAGATATTGCCTCCGCCTACCACTACGGCTACTTGTACGCCGTGATTTACGACCTCCACTATTTGACGGGCTATCGCGCTCAATACGGTGTGTTCCACCCCGTACCCCTTATCCCCGGCCAGCGCCTCGCCGCTGAGCTTTAAGACAATGCGTTTGTATTTGACTTCACTCATAATAAGGCGCCTCCTGCCGTTCGGGCCTCGACCGCGTATCCGTCCGTGAGCTTAACCGTTGACTTGCGCCATCACCTCGGCGGCAAAATCCGTCTCCTTCTTTTCGATGCCCTCGCCCACTTCAAAACGGGCAAAGCGGCGCACGCTGATGTTCTCGCCGATGGTAGCCACCATCTCCAGTATCAGCTGCTGTACGTTCTTATCGGGGTCCTTGATAAAGGCCTGCTCCAGCAGACAGTTTTCTTTATAATACTTTTCCACCCGGCCCTCGACCATCTTGTCGATGATCTTTTCAGGCTTGCCCTCTTCCAGCGCCTGAGCCTTTAATACAGCTTTTTCATGCTCCACAACCGCTTCCGGCACGTCCTCACGCTTTACATACTCGGGATTGGCGGCGGCGATCTGCATGGCCAGGTCGTGGGCCAGGGCCTTGAACTCGTCGGTCTTGGCCACGAAGTCGGTCTCACAGTTTACTTCCACCAGCACCCCGATGCGGCTCCCGGCGTGAATATATGAATACACCACACCTTCGCTGGCTATACGGCCGGCTTTCTTGGCGGCTTTGGCCAGCCCCTTGGTGCGCAGCTCGTCAATGGCCTTTTCTATATCGCCGCCCGTTTCCTGCAGGGCGCGCTTACAGTCCATCATGCCGCAGCCGGTCCTCTCCCGCAATTCCTTTACCATTGTTGCTGTAATTTCCACAGCGATTCCTCCATTTCTGTTGTTTGTTCATAAAAAAGAGGGGGGCTTTTTAACTGCCCTCCTCTTTGGTCATCGCTATTCGGCAGTCTGTTCTCCCTGCTGGCTCTCGATAACGGCGTCCGCAATTTTCGAAGCTATCAACCGGACCGCGCGTATCGCGTCGTCATTGCCCGGTATCACATAATCGATTTCATCCGGGTCGCAGTTGGTATCGACGATGGCAACCACCGGGATGCCCAATTTACGTGCTTCGGCTACCGCAATCTTCTCCTTGCGGGGATCGACTACAAATACGGCTCCGGGGAGTTTGCCCATGTACTTGATGCCGCCCAGGAAACGTTCCAGGCGATCGGCCTCGTGACGCAACGCGGCTACTTCCTTTTTGCTGAGAGCGTCAAACACTCCGTCCTGTTCCATGCGCTCCAAATCCTTTAAGCGGGTTATGCGCTTATGGATGGTCTTGTAGTTGGTGAGCATACCGCCCAGCCAGCGCTGGTTGACAAAATGCATCCCGCAGCGGGTGGCCTCTTCGGCAATGGTCTGCTGCGCCTGCTTTTTGGTGCCGACGAATAATATCTCGCCACCCTCCGCTACCACGTCGCGGACAAAATTGTAGGCCTCGTCAAACATTTTTACCGTCTGTTGGAGATCGATGATATAGATACCATTTCTCTCCATGTAG
>JAUNBV010000199.1 GCA_030526885.1 Syntrophomonadaceae bacterium | reverse complement strand
GCGAGATATGCGGGCTGCGATTTGAAGATATCGACTTGGTATCCGGCATACTGACGGTCAGCCGCACAGTCATACGCATAAAAGTCACGGATGAACAGGCCGCTACAAAGACGCGGGTGATATTAGACGCCCCAAAAACCCAAAGCTCACGGCGGCAAATACCCCTGCCAGCTTTTCTCATTGCGTTAGCAGCCGAACAGTGTAAAGCGGCCGGACGCACGGATGCATATATCCTCACCGGCACGCAGGATATCGCCGAGCCCCGCACTTACTACCGGCAGTATCAAGCCATTCTGGAGGCTTGCGGCCTGAAGCCGCATACCTTTCACGCCTTGAGGCATTCCTTCGCCACCCGATGCGTAGAGCAAGGGTGCGATCCTAAAACCCTCAGCGAGCTGCTGGGGCACGCCAACGTAAAGATAACGCTGGAGCGATATGTGCATCCTTCCATGCGCTCAAAGCGGGCCGTGGTGGAGCGGCTGGCGCAGGAGGATTCATGGTCGGAAACCGGGGTCGCAGTGCCATAAAAGCCTGGCCCCGCCCCGCGCATCCCATCAGCGTCATAAAGGGGAAACCTTTATGACGCCAACCCTGGAACAAACCCGTGCAGCGAACCGGCTTAGGCTTGTAAGGCGGAACCGCGCATGGGCACATATAAAGACAAACCAACCGGGCGAAACGAGGGCCCGGAGGGCGGAGCAGTACCTGAAGGGGCCAAGTTAATGCAATCTGAAAATTTCTGGATATATGACGATGTTTTTCGCCAAAGGGAGGCTCGCCTGCGGGAAGCGGGATTTGATTGTTACTGCCTGTTTTCGATGACCTATAGGGAAATCAAAATTGCCCAAGAGGTAAACTCGCTGAATGAGGAGTGCCTTGCTATGCCTTTTCTGCGCGTAAAGCGTGGCTGTAGGGACGGGAAGGCCGTGCTGGCGCAGGATGTATTGCTGCAAGGCTATGTCTTTATATTTGTTCCCAAGGGCAAGGACATGGGGACGTTACACCGGGGTGAAACGCCCTGGCGCATTTTGGAGCGCAAAGAAGGCGGCGGGCTGCTGCTGGGTCAAGACCGGGAATACGCTGAGTGGGTGTTGGACTCCGGCGGTATACTGGATGTTTCCCAGGCGATTGAAATCAATGATCAAATTCAGATTATTTCAGGGCCTCTGCTGCGGTTGCGGGGCTGCGTCATAGGGATATCCAGAAGGAAAAAGAACTATCATGTGCAATTTGAAATGATGGGGCAAAGCGTGGCTGTGTGGTTGCCATATGAATTGGTAGAGCCTGCGGGCAAATGGAAAAGAACGAGGCGTACGGATGCCAAGCAAAATGGCCTATTGCGTTTGGAGCAAGGAAAAGAGCGAAGATAAGCTTCTCAAGAAGCTGTGCGACGGGTATGGTTACAAGGCCTTTGCCCCCATGCGTAAGTGAGTGTTGCGCAATTGCCAAAGGACGCGCATAGACGAGATGTCGCTGACGCCGGGCTGCGTCTTTTTATGTGGACGAGCCTATAGCTGTGGATAAGCTGAACTGGCTGAATCGGTACTGCCGCATAGGAGTATACAGACGGAAGCAGCAAACTCCAGGACGATGATTACTGGTATGCCATGTGGCTGCATCGCCGCGGCGGCGTCATCGGCCTGTCCGAAGGTGTATTGAGCCCGCAAACGAAGCGTATTGAATTTATATGCGGGCCAATCCTTGAACTTAGCGAAGTTCAAAAGGCAAACAAGAGCAAGCGGTACGCGCTGGTAGCGTGTAGCTTCGTGGGAGAGAGCAGGCTGCACTCCCTCTCATTTGAGATAGTAGCCGCGTGATATTCGGCAGATACCGTATGACATTGGCCGGAGGGGAGCCGCTACGGCGGTATATGGTCCAGTCCTGCGCGGCCTACCACCACAAGTTTATCGACAGCGAACCTTTGCAGGGCGGGCACGACCCGGCGGATACGCCCATATGGGCATAGGTGTGCGGGATTGCGAACCTGTGGGATGACCTGCTCGACCAGGGACTGGACGGCAAGGCGTATTCCCTGGCAGAGGCGAGT
>JAUNBV010000051.1 GCA_030526885.1 Syntrophomonadaceae bacterium | reverse complement strand
GAACCCGGACTATTCCTGCGAGATATGGATCGCGGTCAAAGAGAAGAAATAACTCGGGTTGAGATTACAACGTATCATCGCCAGATGGGGGATAGCTTCCCGTTTACCGGGAGACAAGGCCGGGGCAAACCGATATCAGAAGTAAGAAATGAGATTCATAAGGCGCTGCTGATTGGAATGCGCAGCCAGGATGCAAGTGTGCAGGCATACTGGCTGCGCATTCCGCATGAAGGCGACATTCCTACGCCGGAGGAGGTTATTTTGTTTCTTGCTTACGGGGCAAAACCGCGGATGTGAAGCCGGCTTATTTTTCATGCTTCTTGCCTGCGCTTTTGAAATGTTTGGGGTATAATTTAGATACGCTTGTTGTATGTTGGCTCCAATTGTGGCCCGGCGATGAGTGATGATGCGTTTTGGAGGCGATAGTTATGATGAGCTTCAATTTCAACAACCCTACCAACCTTATTTTCGGCTGTGGCGCGCTGGACAAACTGGGGGCGCAAAAAATGCCCGGCAAAAAAGCCATGCTGATGATATCCTGCGGTAAATCCACCCGGGCAAACGGTTATCTGGACCGTACCATCGAGCAGCTCCAAAAGGCGGCGGTGGATTATGCGCTGTTTGACCGGATCATGGAAAACCCCACCAAGGATGTGGTGATGGAGGGAGCGGCCTTTGCCAGAGACAACGCCTGCGATTTCATCGTGGCGCTGGGCGGCGGCGCAGTTCTGGATGCCGCGTCTGCCATCGCCGCCATGGCCACCCATGACGGCGACCTGTGGGATTACGTTTTTGGCGGCACGGGAAAGTGCCAGCCGCTGGTTAACAAAGCGTTGCCCGTGGTGGCCATTGCCACCACTTCGGGCACCGGCTCGGAATTAAACGGCTATGGCGTTATCTCCAATCTGGAGACCAAAGAGAAGATCGGCTTCGGTCATCCCGCCCTGGTGCCGGTACTGGCCATCGTGGACCCGGTGCTGATGCTGACCGTCCCCCCCCAATACACGGCCTTCCAGGGCTTTGACGCCCTGTTTCACCACACCGAGGTGATGATCGGCAAAAAGGTCAACATCATGAGCGAGACCCTGGCGCTTTCGGCGATTGAGAATATCGCCCAATATCTGCCCCTGGCGGTAAAAGACGGCCACAACCTTGAAGCCAGGGAGCGGGTGGCTTACGGCAGCACGCTGGCCGGCATGACCATGCAGTTGTCCTCTACCACCGCATCGCATTCGATGGAACACTCCATGAGCGCCTACCATCACAATCTTCCTCATGGCGCGGGGCTTATCATTATTTCCGAGGCTTTCTACCGCTTCTTTGTGGAGCGCCACGCCTGCGACGCGCAGTTTATCAAGATGGCCCGGGCGATGGGGATTGAAAACGCCGATAAGCCGGAGGATTTCATTACCGCCCTGCTGAAGCTTCAGCGGGATTGCGGCGTGGACGGTTTGAAAATGAGCGATTACGGCTTTGACAGGTCGGAGTCCATGATACTGGCCAAGGGAGCGCGGTCTATGCAGGGAGGATTGTATGCGGCCAATCCCTGCGAACTGACCGATGAAGACGTTGCGGCCATGTTCGATCGCTCCTATCGCTGAGCGCACGGGCGCGCCGCGGTTAGCGGATAGCAAATGGCGGTTAGCAGCAAGCGGCGGGAATGGTTTTGCAAAATGGCGGGCTTTCGGCCCCGAATCTTCCCCGCATGAAATAGAGATTCGGAAAAGGTCCAATGATGGCACTGTGTGGCCGATATATTGGACTCTGCTTCGCATCGTCTCAATATCTCTGGCAGCCTGAAGCAATGCCATTCCCGCAGCGAGGCCTACCCCAGCCGCTTCGGAAAAGCATCCCCACGGGCTAGGCCAGTCGGGCACTGAATTCTCTTATTAGATATGCCAAGGAGAATTAGCGCCCTCCTATACGCCCTTTGGGGAAGGCTTTTTCCTTCGCTCGGTGCGCGCGCCTGCGCGCTATGCCCGTGCCTATTCCTTCACCTGGATCCCGATCTCGTCGTTAAAGGGATTGGTGCGCAGGGCGATATGATAGAGATAAGGGTATTCGCGTTTGGTGTATTCCATATGGTTGACCCATTGCCCGGCCAAAGCGCTCAACGCCCGGTTGGCGTCGTGCTCGATGTGGTATTGGTCGCTGCGGGGCAGCCGGGTGAGGTCTTCGCGCAATCTCAGCTCGTCGCAGAAATGGAACACCGCCCACATCATCCGGGTAAAGCTTTCGTGTTCCATCAGGGCCGGGTTTTCCAGTATGCGTAATATCAGGTCGTTGTGTCCACGCAGCCAGTCGTTTAAGGCCGACAATTCCTGCGGGTTAAACCGCACCTTGAATTTATGCTCCTCCAGCAAGGGCCGGGCCCGGGCAAAATCCTCGGCCTGCCAGGATTTGTCCAGCAACAGTTCCCGGCGCAGCTCATCGGCCGGCGATTCATCCGCCTGCAGCAGGCGGCGCAACAATTCGGTGCCCATTTCGCTGAAAAAGGCGCCGATAAGGATGTCCGTCTTTTGCAGGCGCTCCCGCTGGGCGCGGCGGGCCAGCACGCTGCTGATGAGGAGCGTCACCAAGAGTGCATTGACCGGCAAAAAGCCCAACTGGGCAATGAAGTACCGAAAAATGAACTCGGCGTCTTTGAAAATAAAATAGTGAGCGGTATAAATCACTATGGAGCTGACCACGAAGATGATGCCCAGCCCCACCATAAAATTCAGTTTTTTCATCGCGCAACCCTTCCTTAGCGGAGCAAAGCCCCGATCAACGGGTTGTTTTCCTGTCGACCGGGGCCTCGCCGCATTATCCTACCAGCTCAAACACTTCGCCGGGGGCCCCGCACACCGGACATTCATCCGGGGGCTGGTCCCCTTTATGCTCATAACCGCAAACCCCGCAGCGCCATACCTTCTCTCCGTCCGCCGAGGGAGCAGGGGCGGCCTTGGGGGCGTCGGCCGCCGCGCCGCCGGGCGCATCCATGGCCGGTTCAAACATATCCTTGCCCGCGCCGCACACCGGGCATTCATCGGGCGGTTCGGGGCCTTCATGGATATAGCCGCACACCTTGCACTTCCACTTGGTGACCACCATTTCGCCGCCGGCGTTGCGGCCCAGGCTGCCCATGGTGGACGCGGCGGTAACCTTTTGCCCAAAAGTTATCTCCCCGATCAGCACCCCGTTCTTTTCAAAGCTCTTTTTATAGAAATTATTGGTTATATCCTTCACTTCGGTGATCCGCAGCGCCGCCGGCTCTTCATTTACCTCGCCCATGGAAAACAGCTCGGTATCGAAGGCCATCAGCATAGTGGAGATGGGGGGTTGCTTATACTCCACCCAGTCTCCCGCCGCAGCCGCCCCGGCAATGCGCCCCATCTCGGTAGCCAGCGGCCACAGGCCGATATTGGCCCCCTTGTATTCGGCCACATCGCCGGCGGCGTAAATGTCGGATACGCTGGTGCGCATGGCTTCATCCACGGTGATGCCGCGTTCAATGTCCAGCCCGGCGGCCGCCGCTATTTCCACGTTGGGCTTTACGCCGGTGGAAAGCAGCACCAGGTCGGCGGGCAGGGTGTTGCCGTCGGCCAGCTTGACCGCGCTTACGCTGTCTTCGCCCAGGATAGCCTCGGTGGACACTCCCAGATAAAGCTTTACCCCTTTGGCCGCCATCAAAGCCTGTAAGCGCTCCGAACCGTCTGTATCCAGTTGCCGGGGCATGATGCGGGGCATGAATTCCACTACCGCAACCTCCAGTCCCGCGCTCACCATTTCCCATACCGCTTCCAGTCCCAGCACTCCGCCGCCGATAACCACGGCCTTTTTAGCCGCCGGCAGGGCGGCTTTGATATTGGGGGCGTCCTCCTGGTCGCGCTGGGAGAAGACCACTTTCAGCCCGGCGCCGGGCAGGGGAGGGATATTGGCGCGCGCGCCGGTAGCGACGATCAGTTTGTCGTATTCCACCTCGGAGCCGTCCGCCAGGGTCAGGCGGTGGCCCTTGGCATCTATGGCGGCGACCTCCGCGTTAAGGCGCAGCTCTATCGCCTGCTCCCCATACCAGGCTTCGTCATGCAGGAATAGCTTCGCATCGCTCAAGTCCTCGCTCAAATAATCGGATAACATGGGGCGGTAATAGGGCGGCCACGGTTCCGCGCTCAGCATGATGACGGACGCGCTGCGATTGCGCTTGCGGATGGCCTCCGCCGCCGATTGAGCCGCTATGCCGCCGCCGATTATCACAAAGCGCTGGCTGCTGTCCTGACTGAACTCGTCCTCCTTGGCCTGCAGCACAAAATTGGCCTTGTCAACGCCGCAGGCGGGGCAGATGGCGGGGGGTTCGGCCCCTTCGTGCACATAACCGCACACCAGGCAGCGCCACTGCTGTTTTTCCGCCGGTTCAAAACGCGCCTGGAGCTGTTTGGCAAAGTCCATGCCAAAAGTAAAGGCCTGCTCCAACTGCCGCTCCGAGGGCTTAAAACGCACCCTGAAACCGGGCATTACTTCCATGCGCAGCGCGCGCAGGCGGGCTTCCATATTGGGGACCGCTTCACCGCTCCAGCCGTAAGCCCCGAAGGCGGAGGCCAGCTTGCCGCCGTGCACCACCGGGATGAGGCTGGTCAACAGCTTCCACAGGGGGGGCAGGGCGTCGCCGTTAATGGTGGCAGAACCCAGCAGCAGCCCGTCGGCCAAGAATATTTCGTCCAGCACTTCGGATACCGGCGTTTCCACCAGGTCGAAGCTGCGGATATCGAAATCGGCGATCATGGTTATGCCCTCTTGGATGCTGTCGGCCAGAGTTTTGGTGTAGCCGTAGGCGCTGGCATAGGCCATAACGATGCGCGGCGGGTCGCCTTCGGCCTTGACCGGGCTCTGCGACCACTGGCGGTAAAGGTCGATATAGCGGTCCAGCTCCGTGCGCAGCACCGGGCCGTGACCGGGGCATATCATTTCGATGTCCAGCTTAGCGATCTTGTCCAGCGCGCTGCGCACATAGGGCTTAAAAGGCCCCATTATCATATCGAAATAGTATTTATAGGCGTCGATGAAGTCGCCCTCGATAACATCGTTGAACAGGCGCTCATCGGCGTAATGACAGCCGAAGGAATCGCAGGAGAATAAAATCTTATCCTCCTGCAGATAACTGTACATCGAATCCGGCCAGTGCAGGAAGGGAGCATCGATAAAGTGCAGGGTCTTGCCGCCCAGTTCCAGCCGGTCGCCGTCGCCTACCTCGCGGTATTTGAACTTGCTGTGGTTGGTTATTTCCTTCAAAAAGTCAATGGCGCTGGGCGAACCCAACACCGTAATATTGGGGTTTTGCTTCAACAGGTATTCCACCGAGCCGGCATGGTCGGGCTCGGTATGGTTCATCACCAGATAATCTATCTTATCCGGCGCGATCAGCGTTGCCAGGTCCCTTAAATATTCGTCGGCGAACTTGTTCTTCACCGTTTCGATCAGGGCCGTTTTCTCCTCCCCCTGTACCAGGTAAGCATTATAGCTGGTCCCGTACTCGGTATACATTACGACATCAAACACTCTGAGCTGCGGGTCCTGCATTCCCACCCAATAGACATTTTCCTTTAATTTTACTGCCTTCATTATATTTCGCCCCCCCCTAAATATTTGAGTGCTGTGAGCAATAAACAAGCACCGTTATAATAATATAGAATAACGGTGCTTATCGCGCAAGCTAAAATGAGTTTAAATATGAAAATTTTTTAAAAACACCCCGATGGTTTTTAAAATGCTCAAAGGCCCGCGTTTTTCAGTACGGCAACCCCCGGTTATTCGGCTTCCGGCCAGATTAGCGTTACGCGGCCTGCTATATCCGGCGCGATACTCTTATCCTCGCGCAGGGCGGCGGCCAGGATATCGGTTAAAGCGCCCAGCTCATCATGCACCTCAACCGTATCGGTAATGTACTCATCCGCAATGGCGCCGTTCCATGCCGCTACGGTGTAGAGCTCATCGTCCCGCAGCTCGGTGCCGTCCTCCAGCGTCAGCTCGATAACGCGGCTGCCCCGCTCGTTCCACGGCGCGTATTTGACGGCCAGCCCGGAGGCCGCTATCAGCGCGTCTATCTCCACATCGTTGACCATGGGATGCTCCATAAGCTCCCTGAGCTGGGCGCCGGTCAGGCGGTAGGTGGTCAGGCAATCCTGGGCGTCCACCCCCTTCATGACGAAAAGGTCCAGATTGGAGGTGATATCTCCCGCGCTGATTGCGGCAAGATTTGATACGAAGAAGCTGTGGTTTATCATCAACCCGATATCCGTGCCCGCCGCCGCTTTTAATTTATCGGCTATATAATATGAAGTTTCCAGCACCGTAAAATCCGTCTCTGCCGTGGCCAGGGTTTCATATTGGGCCTGGGGCTCCGCCGTTGCGGAGGAGTGCATAATGATTTCATCCGTTATGGCCAGGGCGTCCGCCACCGAGCCGCCCTCAAAAATGCTTCTGATGCCTTCCGAATATCCTTTTATATAGGTGATTTCGGGATATATATTGCCTTTTTGGTAAGCGTCGATGACATATTTGAGGGCAGGATTGTCGGGGGATAGTTCCACCCCCTTGACATTGCTGAGGCTGAGGCTGTCGCGGATAATCGCCTGCTGCCCTTCCGCCGAGCTGAGGAACGCTAAGACCTCCTTCATAAAGGCCAGCCGTTCCGGGTCGGCTTCGAGCGTTTTGGGCAGAGCGAGGTAGTAGTTGGGTAGGGTATAGTAGCCCGAGTATTGGCTGTCCCCGGTGGGGTAGGGCATAAAGCCCACCTCAAAATCAGCTCCCTCCGCGTCGCCATAGGTGTAGATTTCGCCTTTGTAGTCTATCATGGCATATTCGCCGTCCCAGAAAGCGTTCCTCTGCTGGGTGAGGCTGGCGGTGAAAGAATCCAAGGTGATAACGCCGGTGTCGTAAAAGCGCTGGGCCAGTTCATACGCCGGCTCCATATGGCCCGTGAACGAAGCCCGGCCGTTTTGCACCTCCTGCAACCACGCCGCGTCCTGGGGCGTCATATACAGTTGGTCGTAGCACATGCATCCCAGCAGGCGGTTGATTTGGCTTTGATACTTAAAACAGGTGGAAAAAGGCGTGATGCCTTCGGCCTCTATGGTCTCGCACAGGGCAAAAAACTCATCCGTATTAGTGGGGATCTGCCAGCCGTGTTGGGCGAACATGTCCGCATTGTACGCGATGCCCGCCATGGTCGATACGCCGGGCAGAAAATAGATATTGCCGTTTAAGCTGATGCTGTTTAAGGAACTCAGCAAGTAGTCGTTTAGCAGGCTCTCGGCGGATAGATTGACGAACAAACGCTCACATTCGGCCGCGGGCAATTCGGGCAACCCGGTTATGATAAGATCCATCGGTTCTTCGGCGTCCAGCAAGTTTTGCAGGTTCTTGATGGACTTCGTGCCCGCCGACGCCGTATAGTCCTCCACGAACAGATAGTCCGGGAATTGTGCCTGCAGGGTGGTGATTAAAAAGTCGTCCGGTATGTGATGCTGCATGGCTATGCGGATTATGGGTTTGTTTTGGGAGTTGTCGGCAAAGGTCAGGATATCGTTGTCGGCGGTGCCCTCCAACGGTGGCGCCGGCTCTGCCGCGCAACCGCAAAGCGCCGCCGCCATGAGCATCAACGCCAGCGCCGATATAATATATTTCCGCATCCTTCTTTTCATCATCTGACCCTCCTGTTATTTTAAGTTCTTTTCCAAAACCATTGACAGCGCCGCGATATCGATGGGCTTTACCAGGTGACCGTTCATTCCCGCTTTAATAGAAAGCGCCACGTCCTCCTCGAAGGCGTTGGCGGAGAACCCTATTATGGGGATGCTCTTGGCGTCGGGGCGGGGGAGTTCCCTGATATGGCGCGTGGCTTCCAGGCCATCCATTACCGGCATCTTGATATCCATCAGGATCATGTCGTAATACCCGGCCGCCGCCGCGGAGAACATTTCCACCGCCGTTTGGCCGTCCGGCGCTACCTCGCATGTTATGGCAAATTTTTTGGACAGGAGCTGAATCGCCACCTGCTGATTGATGTAGTTGTCCTCGGCCAGCAATATGCGCTTGCCGGCAAAGGAGCGCGTATGCCGTTCCACGCTGGGGGGGAGCGGGTAGGTTTTTTCATCGCGCACCAACGGCAGAATAACCGTAAATCGGGAGCCGGCGCCCTTCTTGCTCTCCGCCTGCACGGTTCCGCCCATGGCAGTGACCAGGCTGTACACTATCGCCAGTCCCAGGCCGCTTCCGGCATATTGTTGCGTATATGACGAAGATTCCTGCTCAAAAGGCCTGAAAATGCGCGTCATGTATTCCTCGCTCATGCCGATGCCCGCGTCGCTGACAATCAGGGTGACCTCGTCACATATTTCGTCTTTGGCGTTATGAAAAGCCTTCAGGGATATACGCCCATAAGGTTTAGTGAATTTTACGGCATTGTTGAGCAGGTTGACCAGGATTTGCTTGATGCGCACCGGATCTCCGATATAGTTGGTTTCAAACCTGTCGTCGATCTCGGTTGCAAAGGCCAAGCTCTTTTCCGTGGCTATTTCCGTGATAAAACTCTTTATATCGGAAAGGAGCTGGTTCATATTGAAGGATTGGTCGGCGATGATTATCTTGCCGCTTTCTATGCGGTCGATATCCAGGATGTCGTTGATGATGTTCAACAAATAATCGGCGGCGGATGAAGATTTGCCCAGATAGTCCTTGATTATATCGATGTCATCGCTCTCATTGGCCAGTATCTGCAAGCCGATGATGGCGTTCAAAGGCGTTCTCATGTCATGGCTCATTTTGGAAAAGAAATCATTCTTAGCCGCTACCGCCAGCGCTTGACGGGCGCGCTCCTTGTCGCGGTATGATAAACGCAAAAAGATTACAAGGGCGATAAGGCCCACTAATATCACGGTTGTAGCGGCAAAAATGATAGTTTTGTTCAGCCCGTTATAGGTTTGCGCGGCGGTAACCGTTAGCGGGATGGCCACCACGATGGAATTCTTCCGGTTGATGTGCTGGTAGCTGATGAGCCATTCCTGTCGGTCGATATCGATGAGGAAATTGCCGGAATCGTTATCGGCAATGCTTAATTTGAGCCGGGCGACATCCTCCTTTTTGGCACCCATCTCGCTCATGCTGGCAAACAGGTTGTAACCGTCAAAAGCGATATTGGTTTTGAGCGGCTTGATGACGGTGCTGCCGTCGTTATCTATGATATAAGAAGCCCCGCGATGGTCAAACAGCGAAATGGCCAGGTTATCCCTGAACATTTCGGCATCCACGGCCACGGCCACGTTTTCATATTCGGTCCCGGCAATGCTTATCGGTTCTATGGGCGTGGCAAACAACCAGCTATCGGTTTTATAATTGAGCGAGGTGAACAGCTTGACTACGTCGAGATTATTGTATATATCCTGCATAAACAGGCGGTCTGACAGGACAACCGCTTCCCCGGACAGATTGATTATTCTTCCCCCCGTGCTGATCAAAAGGATTTCGGGGCTGACCTGGCCGCTGAGACTTTGCCGCGCCTCCTCCAAGCTCTCCGGCTTGCGGTTATTAAGGATACGGGCGTATGTCTGTACCTGGATGGAGTACTCCTGTTCCATAAACTGCTGGCTGTTGATTATCTGCGCGGAGATTTCCTCCACATAATCGATGCGTTCCCTCTGGATGGCTTGTCTCAAACTCTGATAGGAATATGCGAACATAAAGCACGACAAGGCCACGGCGATGAGCAGAACCGTTGCGATGGCCCAAAACAAACCGTTCATACTGATGAAGCGTCTATATGCGTCGTTCTTCAAACGGCGCCTCCCTTCTGACTGCTCTTATTTGGAAGAAACGCCATTTATCCGTCCCGCAGCAGTTTTTCCAGTTGCTTCAAATGTAATAAAACGGTGTTATGCTCCGCACCCAGGCGCTCATGCTTGCCGGTTCGGAGCATTTCGGCCATAGCGCCCACGGACTGGTAGAGAGGCGTCAAACCCAGGTTGCCCGCCACGCCTTTTAGGGTGTGCGCGGCCCTGAAGGCTTGATCATAATTCCCGGCGCTCAATCCTTCCTGCAGCGCAGCGAAGCAGGGGTCGTCTACAAAGGCCAAGAGGCAACTGGCGTATAATTCCGTGTCCCCCATGAATCGCGCCACGGCGCCCTCGGTGTCGGCGCCGTAGCTATTCAGTTTTTCTAACAGTATGGATTCATTTGCTTTCATATAATATACCGCCCCGGCTATATAATATATTTGCCCGCTGTGCTTTATGCTTTGCGCCCCGCCGCGCCTGATTCAACCCGCCGCCTTCACCGGCAATGCGGTCATCTTTGATTCATAGTCGCGTTCATGGCCAGCAGCAGTTTGTCCCTGTCGATAGGCTTGGTGGTATATTCGGTAATTCCCGCCAGCATGGCTTTATTTATATCATCGGAAAAGCCGTTGGCGGAAACTCCGATGATAGGAATGGTATGGGCATCCGGTTTTTCGGAATCGCGGATCATGACGGTGGCCCTGATGCCGTCCAGCTTGGGCATCCGCATGTCCATCAAAATACAGTCAAAGCTGTTGTCGGGCGCCTCCAGATAGGCTTTCACCGCCGCCTCTCCGTCAGCCGCTTCGGTGCAGGTCATGCCCTCGTTCAAGAGCAGCTCGCACAGTATGGTCCGGTTCAGGGCGTTATCCTCCGCTACGAGGATATTGCGTCCCTCAAGGTTAAGCTGCTGCCACTCGGCTGCGCCCAGGCTGCTGGGCAACAAGCCTTGTTCCGGGTCATACCGGTCCAGCATCACATGGATGGTAAAGGTGCTGCCTTTTCCGACCTCGCTTTCCACCGTCACGTCCCCGTTCATCGAGCGGATCAGGTTATGGGCGATGGACAGGCCCAGCCCCATGCTGGAGTCTTCGTTTTCGTCTCCCGCGCTTTGGCGCGTGAAGGGATTGAACATTTTGGGGATAAAATCTTCTTCTATGCCTATGCCGGTATCGGAGATTACGAAGCAAAGGCACGCCTTGTTGTCGCCGCCCGCCTTGTCGGGGGCCTCGGACGCTTTCAGCGATATCGCGCCCCCGCGCGGCGTGTATTTTATGGAGTTGTTCAGGAAGTTGACCAATATCTGCTGGAGCGACGTTTTATTACCGGCGTAGTAAGGTTGGAGGCTGTCGTCCAGCGACATCTCGAATTGCTGCCCGGCCTCTGCCGCGTAGACGCTGATAAGAGCGTTTATATTGTCCAGCAGTTCGCTCAGGAAAAATGGCTCGGACACATTTTCCAGCGCTTCGCGCTCAACCCGGGAAGCCTCCGATATATCGGAAACGATGGAGGCCATATACTCGATGGTCTCGGTTATTTTATCCAAGCTATCAAACAGCGCTTTTTTATCGCCCGCTTGCTGCCGGGCGCTTTTGGACAGGCCGATCAAAGCGCCCATCGGCATTCTGATTTCATGGGCAATGCGCGATAAATAATCGCTCTTGGCTTCCACCGCCTCCTGGGCGATAGACAATTTCTTTTCCGTGGTTTCGAGCCGCACCTGGCCTTGTTTTTGCTTGGTGATATCTATGAGCGTGATTACGCAGCCCAGTATCTTGTTCTCGGTGGAGCGGTACGGCGCCACGCGCATGAAGAATACTTTGTTTTTGCTGGTGGTGATCTCGCGCTCGTCGGGAACCAGCGTTTTGAGCACATTGTCGCATATTTCCGTAATATCCACCGTGGGGAAGTGATAGGATATAAACTTCAAAGAACGGCCGATGTCGTGGTCCATCATGGAGAATTCCGTGGTCACATAATCGGTATAGCGGCGAATGTTGAGCCGGTTGTCGACGAAAATAATGCCGGTCAGGGTGGAGGACAGGAAGTTGGCGATATCGTCATTCAAGTCGGCCAGCTCGGCCAGCTTGAGCTGATACTCGGAGTTTACGGTGTAGAGTTCCTCGTTGACGGACTGCAGTTCCTCGTTGGAGCTCTGCAATTCC
>JAUNBV010000198.1 GCA_030526885.1 Syntrophomonadaceae bacterium | reverse complement strand
TGGCGCTTGAACGCCACGCCACCAGCAAACTCGCCAGTGAGGAACAATTATTTCAGGTTAGCACCATGGGTTTTCGGGGTGAAGCGCTTCCCTCCATTGCATCCGTATCCCGGCTGAGCATATTTTCTCAGGCTCCTGGCAGCACGGCCATGCAGGGCCACTGGGAAGGGGGCGAGCGCCAAAGCTTGGGCCCCAATCCGTGTCCGCTGGGCACTCGGGTGGTAGTGGAGGACGTATTTTTTAACACCCCGGTGCGGCGCACATTCATAAAAAGCCCCATTAGCGAGCAAAATAATACCTATGAGATTATGCTGCGCCTTGCTTTGTCGCGCCCCGACATCAGCTTCGCGTTTTCGTCCGAAAAAAAATTGTATTTCAAGACTCCGGGCAATGGTAATTTGTTTGATTGTATAGTGAGCATATACGGCGCAGGCTACGCCCAGCAATTTATTCCCCTGCGCTGGGAGAGCGAGCATTTTGCGCTCGAAGGCTTTATCGGCAAGCCGGAATTCAAACGCCGCAACCGCAAGACCCAACTCTTTTATGTCAATCGTCGTGCGGTTCGCAGCCCTATGCTGTCGCGCGCGCTGGACGTTTCGTATCAAAACTTTTTACTTTCCAAAGAATACCCCGCAGCCATCCTGTTTTTGACTATTGACTTTGCGGAAGTGGATATCAACGTCCACCCACAAAAGCTGGAAGTGAAATTCCGTGATGAGCAGCAGGTGTTTCGGATGGTACAGCAGTCGGTGAAATCTCAATTGGAGCAGCATGTATATAATCTACCGGTAGGAAGCGGGGCTCCGGCGCGCTTTAGCCGTCCCCCGTTACCCGCCGCCCCACGGGATACGGCGCTGCAGTTTTCCCATCCCGCCTTTCGTTTTGACCGAGAGATTAATCCTCCCTTAAGTGAAGCGCCTGAAAATGAAATGGTAGCCGAAGCCGAAGCCGTGCATGCAAAGCCGGTCATCCAGGATTTGGCTATAATCGGCCAACTATTCAACTCCTATGTGCTGGCTGAAAGCCGAGACAGTTTATGGCTTATTGATCAGCACGCCGCGCAGGAACGCATCATGTTCAACCGCTTGGAGGACCATTACCGCGAGCATAACTGGGAGCAGCAGATTTTGGCCATACCGATTATCATCGACTTGGAACCGCGTATGGTCGAGATGTTGGAGCAGCGGCAACAGGATCTGGCCCGGCTGGGCATTGAGCTGGAACCGATCGGCCCTGACGGCGTGGCGCTAAGGGCGTTGCCGGCTTATTTCAAGGGCCAGGAGCAAAGCCTTATTGAAGAACTTGTCGTTCTTATGGATGCCGGCTCGGAAGATCGTTTCTACCATGACGCGTTGGCAGGTATGGCCTGCAAGGCCTCGGTGCGGGCGGGGGACGCTCTGAGCCGGCCGGAGCTTTACCGTCTGGTGGCCGATTTGCTGGATTGCCGAGAGTATAAAAACTGTCCCCACGGCCGTCCGCTCATTTTTCAGCTTTCCCGCTCCGATATTGAACGCTTTTTTAAGCGTGCCTGATGAGGTATTGCCATGAATAATTACATCATTACAAGCCCTCAGAGCGGCAGGGCATTGCCTCCGCAGGCATTTGTAGAGGAAAGCGGCGGCGAATATGTACAGAGAAAAGGCCGTTCATTGGAACGCCTGCAAAAGGAATACGATGCGGCCGGAGTTATCGTATGGCGGCATGATAAAGGACCGGTGCTGTACCGCCACGGGGCACAGGAGCTTTTCTTCCATCCCAGCATGGCAAAAAACCGGCTGGCGGCATGGCGCAAGCATGCAATCATAGATGCTATGGCGGCAGTAGCCGGTTTAAAAAAGGGCGACTGCTGGCTGGACTGCACTGCCGGGTTGGGCAGCGACGCTATCACCGCCGCCTATTTTGCGGAGCGGGAAGTCATCGCATTGGAATCGGAACCGGTGATAGCCCTAG
This sequence comes from Syntrophomonadaceae bacterium, assembly GCA_030526885.1. Taxonomy (GTDB): domain Bacteria; phylum Bacillota; class Syntrophomonadia; order Syntrophomonadales; family Syntrophomonadaceae; genus JAUNBV01. The sequence goes on along the minus strand of JAUNBV010000198.1, from coordinate 127 downwards.
TGGTCAAATGGGGTATGCGTTGCTATCAAACTCAGATGACGTGGCTCAAGGAATCTATTTCCCGGGTGAACATTATCAATATTGAGCATCAGGTATTTTTAGAGCTACAGCCTGATGAGAGTTTTGA
>JAUNBV010000197.1 GCA_030526885.1 Syntrophomonadaceae bacterium | reverse complement strand
AGATCTGTGCTGCGACGTATGCGATCCACGATGCCGTCCCTGTGCACTGGCTCCAACTGTCCGGCATCTATTTGCTGCTCCAGGTTGGCCCGAATATTTTTAAGGCTTTCCTTGAGCAGGGATTGCTTCAAATCCCTGATTATTACCGCATATCCCGCCTGGGCCGCCAATTGAGCCACTCCCGTGCCCATGACTCCGGCTCCCAGCACCCCGATAGTATTCATTACCTTGTCCTCCACCACTCCATCATATTTCGTCACCAAACGCGATACCCAGAAGTCGGGCCGTGTGTACAATTTGATTATGCGGGCCAACCTGTTTCAGCGATTCAATAGCCTCGATAATGGGTACCGTTATTATCTCTTCACCGTGCAGGCTGACCATGGTGCCATAAGCGCCACGGGCAAAGGCTTCTACCGCATAGGTGCCGTAGCGGCTGGAAATAATCCGGTCGTAGGAGACCGGATATCCGCCCCGCTGTAAGTGGCCCAATACCGTCACGCGGCTCTCAATGCCGGAAACGGCCTCTATATCAGTAGCCAGCTTATTGCCTATGCCGCCCAACCGCACCGGATCGTGGCTGGCATTTACCATGCGCTGCACTACCATCTCGCCGTCCTTGGGCTTTGCGCCCTCCGCCACCACTATAATGCTAAAATGCTTGTCCTGCTCACGCCGCTGAATAATCTTGTTGGCTACCGCATTCAAGTCATACGGTATCTCCGGAATCAGAATAACATCCGCTCCGCCGGCCAGACCGGCATGAAGAGCTATCCATCCGGCATACCGCCCCATCACCTCCAGAATCATGACCCGGTGATGCGACTCCGCGGTGGTATGGAGCTTGTCTATGGCGTCGGTAGCCGTGGCTACCGCGGTAGAAAAGCCAAAGGTGACATCCGTGGCAGAAAGGTCATTGTCGATCGTCTTGGGCACGCCTATCACTTTTATCCCTTTTTCAAAAAACTGCTGCGCGATATGCAGGCTTCCGTCGCCGCCAATAACAATCAGCCCATCTATACCCAATTCTTTCATATTGGATATCGCGACGTCGGATTCATCTGTAAAGGTCTCCTTACCATCTATCGATCGGTAAAAGCGAAAGGGATTGTCGCGGTTGCTGCTGCCCAGTATGGTGCCGCCGGTATGGCCAATGCCGGATACCGCCTTGAGGTCCAACATCCGAAAATTGTTTTCGACTAAACCCTTAAAGCCGTCCAGAAAACCCACAACTTCAAAATTGTAGCCATAAATCGCGGCCTTGGTGACGGCCCTGATAACCGCGTTTAGACCGGGGCAATCGCCTCCTCCAGTTAGAACACCAATACGGTGGGCGTTTTTCATCAACTAGCCTCCCTTTATCGTACTGTGAATATCCCGGCATGGTTTGCTCCCCACACCGCCTTGGGAAAAGGATTCGGCGTAATCGCCCCGATTCCTTTTTGTCTACTTAAACATTCTGTCAAAACCCAGCGAGCCACGTCGCATATTCCAGCGGCCGCAAAAAGCTTTGACGCATTATGCGCTGCGAAGCTTCAGTTTCCGTGGTTTTGCGCGGCTTGGAATTGACCTCTATGAGCCACCAGCGGCGGGAGTTATCGATGCCAATATCCAAACCCAATTCCCCAAATATTTTACCACTCTTTTGCTCAATAGTATCGGCAATCATGATACAAAGCGTCAAAAGTTCATCATTTTTTTCCTGCAACAATGATTTATTATTACGAAACAGCCGCCGCATAACACGCTCGCCGCTCACCGCACGACCTCCGCGCCGCAGATTGGATACCTGACTGCCCGGCGGCGCTATGCGGGCCACCCTCTTGGTCAAGCGCCACTCCCCATGTCGGTCCTTTTGCAAAATTACCCGCAAGTCAAAAACCGAGCCGGCCACGCGGGCCAAATCTATTCCCTGTTGTACGATGTATAACATTTGTTTACGGCTGCCCTGAGTGCGGTGCAAGAATTCCGCCGCTGAAGAAGCCCGGCCATGATGGATGCCGGAACGGTAAACCGTATAGTGCATACCGCCGCCCGACATTCTTTCCACCCTTATGATCCCCAGCCCCAGGCTTCCGTGAGCGGGCTTCAAAT
>JAUNBV010000050.1 GCA_030526885.1 Syntrophomonadaceae bacterium | reverse complement strand
GGAGTACCGCCACTTCCTCCGGGGTCAGATCATGGTTTTCCGGCACATTATCCCGCCTTTCATTGCAAGTTCATTGACAAGTTCGTTTTCGTTGGTTAAAATCGTTTTATCTTAGGTTTTATTCTGTTTTGTTCGTTTTAGTTTTTTGGGGTTCGCTCCGGTTTTGGCCTGTCCTTTAATATTGTATCATGCCGGGCCATTGCAAACAACGTTCGAAACGCCAAGCCGGGACATACTATTATTGAAGGAGACGAAAAAAATGAAGAAAAAAAGTATGCTGTTGGCGCTGGTATTGATGATGGCCCTGATGTTGGCCGCCTGCGGGGGGCAGGAAGCCTCCGTTCCCGAAGATGTGACGCCGCCGGTCACCGAGAGCGCCGAGCCCGTGACCCTGAACATTTCCGCCGCCGCCAGCCTGACCAATGCCGGTGATGAGATTGCCGCCCTGTATAAGGAAGAAGCTCCCCATGTGACCTTGGTCATGAATTATGCCGGTTCCGGCGCCCTGCAGAAGCAGATCGAAGAAGGCGCTCCCGCCGACCTGTTCATCTCCGCCGGGCAGAAGCAGATGAACGCCCTGGCCGACGCCGGGCTCATCGTGGCCGACAGCCGCGCCGACCTGCTGCGCAACGAGCTGGTGCTGATCGCGGGCGAAGCCAACACCACCCTGACTGATTTTGAAGGCCTGACCGACGATTCCGTCCAATTCCTGGCCCTGGGCGAAACCGAGACCGTACCCGCCGGCCAGTACGCCCAAGCCGCCCTCACCCACCTGGGGCTTTGGGACGCCCTGCAGCCCAAGATCGTGCCGGGCAAAGACGTGCGCGCCGTGCTGACCTATGTCGAGACCGGCAACGCCGAAGCGGGCATGGTGTATAAATCGGATACCGTGGACAGCGAAGGCATCCGCATCGTGTGCTCCGCGCCCGAGGGTTCGCATGAGCCCATCGTGTATCCCATGGCGGTCATCGCCGCCAGCCCCGCGCCGGAAGCCGCCGCCGCTTTTGCCGCCTATCTGCAGGGCCCGGAAGCCGCCGCCGTGCTGGAGAAATACGGATTTACCCCTATTGAATGATGGTTTGCCGGCGCGGTCATCCTATGAGGACAACCCGTTTTGGTTAGGAGCGAACAATGTTTGAGATAAACGACTGGTTCCCGGTGTGGCTGTCGCTGAAAACAGCGGTGATAAGCATCATCATCGTCAGCCTGGTCGGCATCCCGCTGGCCCGCCTAATGGAGAAATACCCCTTTCGGGGGCGCGACGCGGTGGAATCCCTGCTCACCCTGCCGCTGGTACTGCCGCCCTCGGTGGTAGGCTACGGCCTGCTCATCCTGATCGGCAAGAACGGCCCCTTGGGGAGATTGGCCGCCGAAATGGGGCTGACCCTGGTGTTCAGTTGGGCCGCGGTGGTGCTGGCCGCCACGGTGGTATCCTTTCCCCTGATGTATCGCAGCGCCCGCGCCGCCTTTGCCGGCGTCAACCCCAATCTGGAGAAAGCGGCGCGCACGCTGGGCGCCGGCGAGGCGCGCGTATTCTTTACCGTATCCCTCCCCTTGGCCTGGCCCGGCATCATGTCGGGCCTGGTGCTCGCGTTTGCCCGCGCCTTAGGCGAATTCGGCGCCACCCTGATGGTGGCCGGCAACATCCCCGGCCGCACCCAGACCATCCCGCTGGCTATCTATTACGCGGTGGAGACCGGCCGCCAGTCCACCGTCAACGGCCTGGTAGCCATCATCACCATCTTCTGCTTCGTGCTCATCTTTCTGGTCAACCGCTGGAGCAACAGCAAAAACCTCCATGTATAGCTGCCGCCGCGGACATAGAGCCTGACGCCGGAAAATAATTGATAAGGATAATCCTCATGTTGAGCGTGGACATCAAAAAACAACTGCATTACTTTGAATTGCAGGCCGCCTTTGCGGTCACCGCCGAAGAGATTATGGTGCTGTGGGGGCCTTCCGGCTCCGGCAAGACCACCATCCTGGAATGCCTGGCCGGGCTGTGCCGGCCCGACGCCGGGACCATCAGCTTGAACGGGCGGCCGCTCTACGACAGCGGCCAAAAGCTGTGGCTGCCCGCGCGGCAGCGGCGCATCGGCTATCTCTTTCAGAACTATGCCCTCTTTCCCCACATGACGGTGGAGCAAAACATACGCTACGGGCTCAAGCCCAACCCCGGGGATGAGCGCGCCAGAGCGCTCGATTACCGCGAGCTTTTGAAGTCCTTCGGTATCCTGCACCTCAACCGGCGCTATCCCCGCCAGCTCTCCGGCGGGGAAAAACAGCGCGTGGCTATGGCCCGCGCCCTGATCCGGCAGCCCGAGCTGCTGCTGCTGGACGAACCCTTCAGCGCCCTGGACCACCAGTCCCGCCGCCGCCTGCGCGAAGAATTAAAAGACCTGCACCGCCAATGGCACATCCCCATGATCGTAGTGTCCCACGACGACGAAGACGCCAACCACCTGGCCGACCAAATTATATCGCTGGAACGGGGCCGGATAAAGTAATTACCCGGCGCGCCGTGAAAGCGCGCCGGGTAAGGGTTTGGCTCCGGTTTTACCGGGAATGGCTTTTCCTTTGGCTTATCGGCGATTAGCCGATCTTGGCCAGATAGTCAGCCTTGAAATGTTCCAGGGTAGTCAGCACCGGGGCGGGGGCCGCCTGGCCCAGGCCGCACAGGCAGGCGCGGCTCATGACCTTGCCCAGCTTGGCGGCGGTGTCCAGATCGTCTTCAAAGCCCTCGCCTTCGTTGATCCGGGTCAGGATTTCATGCATGCGGTGAGTGCCTTCCCGGCAGGGGGTGCACTTGCCACAGGACTCATGGGCAAAGAACTTGGTGATGCGGTCGATGATGTCCACGATATCGCGGGTCTCGTCCATTACGAATACTGCGCCGGAACCCAGGGTGGCTCCGATAGCGCCCATGGAATCGAAATCGATGGGGGTGTCCAGCAGGGATTCGGGAATGAAGCCGCCGGAGGTTCCGCCGATCTGGACCGCTTTGAGTTTCTTGCCGTCGGCTACGCCGCCGGCGAACTGGTCGATGACTTCGCGTATGGTCAGGTTGGTGGGAACTTCCACAAAGCCTTTCTTGGCTACGTCACCGGTGAAGGTGAGCACTTTGGTGCCGGGGTATTTGGGGGCCCCGATACCGGCGTACCACGCCGCGCCTTTTTCGATGATGGCGGGAATGGCGGCAAAGGTCTCTACGTTGTTTACGATAGTGGGTTTGCCCCACAGCCCCACCACCGGCGGGAACGGGGGCTTGAACCGCGGCTCGCCGCGGCTGCCTTCGATGGATTCGATGAGGGCGCTTTCCTCGCCGCAGACATAAGCGCCTGCGCCCATCCGCACCTCAATGTCGAAATCGCCCAATACGCCTTTGGCTTTGGCCTGCTCGATGGCGGTGTTCAGTATTTCCACCACGTAGGGATACTCGCCCCGGCAGTAGATATAGCCCTTGGTAGAGCCGATGGCGTAGCCGCAGATGGCCATGCCTTCCAGCAGGGTCTGGGGGTCCTGTTCCATGATGATGCGGTCCTTGTAGGTGCCGGGTTCGCCTTCGTCGGCATTACAGACCACAAATTTGACATCGGAATCCACGCCGTAGGAGAAGCTCCATTTTTGTCCGGCGTTGAATCCCGCGCCGCCGCGTCCGCGCAGTCCGGAGGCTTTTACCTCTGCGATGAGGTCGGGCCGGGACATGGTTTTGGCTTTTTCGAGCGACTTATAGCCGCCCGCGGCCAGATAGTCTTCGATCTTCAGGGGATCGATTTTGCCAGCGTTTCTTAATACTACTCTTAATTCTTCGGCCATTATTTTTGCCTCCTTTCTACAATGATTTCAGCAGCTCGGCCACTTTGGCGGGGGTTAAGTCGCCATAGGGCTTGCTGTTGATGGTTACGACGGGGGTCATCTGGCACTGGCCGACGCATTCGGTCAGTTCCAGGGTGAATTTGCCATCGGCGGTGGTTTCACCGCATTTGATGCCCAGCTCTTGTTCCAGAGCTTCTAAAACGGCGTCGGCTCCGGCCACGTGGCAGGGAGCGCTCTCGCACATACGGATGATATATTTGCCTCTCGGGCCTACCTTGAAATAGGAATAGAACGTAGCTACGCCCCACGCCTTGGCCGGCGACATGTTGAATACCACCGCGGCTTCTTCTATGGCGTCCTCGGGGATATAGTTATATTCCCGCTGTAAGGCGTGATAAGCTTCGATGAGCCCACCGTCCTTTTCCTTATACAGATTTAATATCGCATCATATTTTGCCATTTACGCTCACCCCCCTACGCTTTCTCTAACGCCACCGCGCAGACCTTGTACTCACCGGTACCGGTGATGGGGTCGAGCACGTGGGTAGTTACTTCATTGGTCGGAGTGGAGGCGTAGTGGAAGGACATCCAGATGATGCCCGGCATTACGCGGTCGGTGACCCTGATGCAGGTCTTTACTTCGCCGCGGCGCGAACGCACCTTGATCTCGTCGCCGGTCTTGACGCCCAGTTTTTCGGCGTCCACCGGGTTGACCTCGGCCATTTCCTTGTTCCAGATTTCCATGATGCCCTTGGAATAAGGCGTGGTAACATTGTAATGCTGCAGGATACGTCCGGTCGACAGCAGGTACGGATACTGCTCATCCGGCAGTTCTCCGGGCGGAATATGCTCGGAGGGCTGGAACAGCCCCAGGCCGCGGGAGAATTTACCGATATGCAGCACCGGGGTGCCGGGATGGTCGGTAGCGGGGCACGGCCAATGCAGGCCGGTCTTTACGATGCGGTCATAGTTGATGCCCGCCATGGACGGAGTCAAGGAAGCCATCTCGTCCCAAATCTCGCTGGGATGGTTGTAACTCATGGGATAGCCCACCGCGGTGGACATCCGGCAGATGGTGTCCCAGGTAGCCTGGCCGGGCAGCGGCTCAATAGCCTGATTTACGCGCTGCACCCGACGCTCGGTGCTGGTAAAGGTTCCGTTGTTCTCCGCGAAGCTGGCCGCGGGCAGGATGACATCGGCATAAGCCGCGGTCTCGGTCGGGAACAGTTCATGCACCACCAGGAATTCAAGCTTTTCAAGCGCTTCCTTGATGTGGTTGGCATTGGGGTCGGTCAGCACCGGGTTCTCGCCCAGGATATACATGCACTTTACTTCGCCTTCATGCGCTTTTTCAAACATTTCGGGGATCTTCAAGCCCACTTTGGCGGGGATGGGGCCGCAATTCCAGGCTTTTTCAAACTTGGCGCGGACTTCGTCGTTGCCTACCGCCTGATAGCCGGAGAATACGTTGGGCAGCGCGCCCATATCGCAGGCGCCCTGTACGTTGTTCTGACCGCGCATGGGGCATACGCCGGTGCCGGGACGTCCCAGATGGCCGGTCAGCATGGCCAGGTTGGCGATACTCATAACGTTGCGGGTACCGCAGATATGCTCGGTGATACCCAGGGTGTAGAAAATCATGGCTTTGTCGGTGGTGGCATACATACGCGCCACTTTGTAGAGATCATCTATGGGCAGGCCGGTAATGTCGGCTACCCGCTCGGGGGTGTACTCCTCGACGATCTTTTTGAGCTCCTCGTAATTCTCGGTGCGCTCTTCGATAAACTTCTGGTCCTCCAGGCCTTCCTTAATGATGATATGCATAAGGCCGTTCAGCAGGGGGATATCGGTACCGGGCTTCTGACGCAGCCATACGTCGGCCTCGTCCACCAGGTCGATACGGCGGGGATCGCAGACGACCATTTTGGCGCCGCGGCGGGCCGCTTGCCGCATTTTATAACCGATGACAGGATGAGCCTCGGTGGCATTGGTGCCGATTAAGAACATCATCTCCACTTCATCGCGGATATCATTGATGGGATTGGTCATCGCTCCGCTTCCGAAAGTAGTAGCCAGACCGGCTACGGTGGGAGCGTGTCAGGTACGGGCGCAATGGTCAACATTGTTGTTGCCCATATACGCGCGGGTGAACTTCTGCACCAGATAGTTTTCTTCGTTGGTACAGCGGGCGGAACTCAAGGCCGCAAAACTCTCGGGGCCGTATTTTTCCTTGATCTCGTTGAACTTGGTGGCGATCAGGGCAAAGGCTTCGTCCCAGGACGCTTCCTCAAACTTGCCGTCCTTCTTGATCAGCGGGGTGGTGAGACGCTTTTCATTGTATATGAAGTCCCAGGCAAAACGTCCCTTGATACACAGCGAACGTCCGTTGGTAGGGGCTTCGGGGTTGGACAGTACGCCGATTACCTTGCCGTCCTTTACGGCCAGGTCAAAGTTACAGCCGGTGCCGCAGAAGGGGCAGGTAGTCCGGACCCGGTCGATTTCCCAACGCCGGGCCTTGCCATGCATGGTCTTCTCCGTCAATGCTCCGGTGGGGCATACCGCCACGCACTGGCCGCAGAATACGCACTCGGAGTCGATGTAATCCACATCGCTGGCGGTGGTGGCCTTGCGGTCGAAGCCGCGGCCGAGGTAGGACAGGTTGTCCTGACCCGTCATTTCTTCACAGGCCCGCACACAGGCGCCGCACAGGATACATTTGTTCATGTCGCGGATAATGAACGGATTGCTGTCGTCAATGTCATAGAAATGTTGGTCTCCGTAGAACGGAGTGTCGGACACGCCATACTTGTAGCAATAGTCCGCCAGCTTGCAGTCGCCCAGCTTGTCGCAGGTCATGCAGTCCAACGGATGGTTGGCGATGAGAAGCTCCAGGATAGTCCTGCGCGCTTCCACAACCGCCTCCGATTCGGTTTCCACGATCATACCCTCATTGATCGGGGTCACACATGAGGCCGGCAGCAGACGATTGCCCTGGACCTCTACCACGCACAGGCGGCAGGCTCCCAACGGGCTCAAGTCTTTGTCATAACACAGGCGCGGAATCTCTATCCCGGCCAGTGTGGCAGCCTCTAAAATAGTGCTGCCGGACGGTGCCACGACCTCCATCCCATTGATTGTCAATCGGATGTCGCTCACTTGCATCACTCCCTAAAAATATAATGTCTTTTTCTTCTCTCTAATCTACACTAAAACAAGGCGTGCGCCAACGGTACTTTTTTTGGAAATCCGCCCTCATCCCGCCGGCTTGCAACGCCTTGCTCAAGGGCTAATATAAAATGCTTTAGGCTTTGCTTCTGCCGCGCAGATAAATAAACCAATAGAAGCAGCCCACAAAAATGCCGCCGCCCACGATATTGCCTAACGTGACCGGCAACAGGTTACTCAGCATGAAATTGCCATAGCTGAAAAATTGTCCGATGGCTTCGGCCGGGATACTGGACGCAGCAGCGACCAGGTCGGCGGGAGCGGCATTGGCAATGCTGATGCCCATGGGGATGAAGAACATGTTGGCAACACTATGCTCAAAGCCGCTGGCAACGAAGGCCATGATGGGGAAGAAAATACCGAAAATCTTGCCCACTACATCTTTAGCCGCCAGAGCCAGCCAGACCGCCATACATACCAGCCAGTTACAGCAGATGCCGCGGCAGAAGGCTTCACCAAAGGTGAGCGACATCTTGGCCTTGGCGATGCCCATGGCCTTAATCCCGTGCGCGGTCAATTCCCCACCCGAGAACCAGAAGTTACCGTAGAAAATTATAAGCATCAGGAGCAGGGAGCCAACAAAGTTGGCGATAAAGACGACTACCCAGTTATACAGCAGGCCGCCTACGCCATTCTGCCCGTCAACGGTAGAAACCAGGCAGAACATGTTATTGCCGGTAAACAGCTCGGAGCCGCCGATAACGACCATCATCAGGCCGACGGAGAATACAGCGCCAAAAAGGACAATCCCGATAGAAGTGTTGGCATCCGGAGCCGCGCCCACTTTGGTTGCCAAGTTGGCTCCAAAGCCGATATAAGCCCCGGCCAGTATACCCATAACAAACATTTTAATGAAAGGAAGTTCGGTCTTACCTTTACCCGCATTACTGACGGCTACGGCAATTTCTGCTGGAGTCATAAAATTCATTTTCTCTTCACTCTCCTCAACAATTAGTATTTGTTTTACCGGTACGTTAACTGATATGCCTTTGCTGCTTGCCTCCCTTCGTTTCGAGTATCACATGCTTCGCCCGCTGTCCGTTCCGCTCATCGCCCTACAGGCGAAACAAAACGCGCACCCTTTCCCCCTCATCGAGAAAGCGGGCCGACACCGGGTCAAAATATGTATATCCCGTTTCTTAATACATGATTGCCGAAACTGGCATTTTCATATATAGTAAATATAAGTTCTTCACAAAACACAAAATACCTACATGATTTTTAATTATTATAATTAATTATAATTTGATAAAGAAAATTATGAGAGTGGAGGAATGTTTGATGGAACACACAGTACACCCCGACCTTTCGGCTTTGCTGGCCGAAATATCCACCGACCTGGGAAGCTTTGAGGGAGCTTTCCCTTTGGAGGAATTTGCCGCTAAAGACTACCGGCAACACCCCTTCGCCACCCTGATTACCTGTTGCGACGCCCGCGTGCCTACCGGAATTTTCGGCAATACCTTCAACCGGGTATTCTGCGTAGAAAACATCGGCAATCAAGTTTTAAACAGCTTGGGCTCCGTGCTCTACGGCGTGCTGCACCTGCACACCCCCTTGCTGCTGGTGATGGGCCACACCGACTGCGGCGCGGTGAAAGCCGCCTCCGGCGACTATTCCGGGGAACCGGACGCCATTCAAAAAGAATTGGTCAACGTCAAGAGCTCGCTGATGGCCGCGCAGACCCGGGGGGTGCAGATAATCGCCGATGAGACCCCGCTGAAATGGGGCCAGCTCTCCGAGCACAACGTGGACATGCAGCTGGAACGCCTGCTGGCCGTGCCCCAGATAAAACAACTGGTGGACCGCGAGGAACTCACCATCCTGGGCCTGCACCTCGACCTGCACGACATCTACGGCGCCGGCCACGGCAAAGTGTGGGTGGTAAACATCAACGGCGAAAAGAGCGAGGACGCCATGAAGCAAAAATCCCTCCCCGCCCTGGCCTCGCGCATCAAACGCCTGTTATAAGCTAATCTTCCGGAGCGATTGAAAGCGCCGCAGAGCGCGGTCTCCCACCGCACCACAGAGCGAACTGAAAGCGCCGCAGACAAGGAAAGCGGAGTTTGCTCGGGCCGACGCGTACTAAGGGTACGCGAGGGTCGGGCAAGCTCCGCTTGACGCCGTATCCGGCGCTTTCAATCGCTCCGGGAGAAAGTGCCGGACATCCGCTCCAACGCCGCCAAAGTCGTCTCCCCCCAGCTATAATTCGCCATATAAATGCCGCCGAACTGGCGGCGGGCCGCCTCGTCCCCGGCCAGGAAGCGGTAGTAATCGCACTCCACCAGTTCCGGCCTGATGCGGCGGCCGTTTTTTTCCTCCGCCAGCAATTCCGCAATCCCCGCCTCCTCCAGCGTACGGCGCAGGCGGTACGCCGCCTTGCGGCACAGGCTTAAGCTGTTGTCGTCATGGGGGCGGTCCTCCCACATCAGCGACAAGAGTTCCTCCGCGGTTATGATGCCGCCCTGCCGGTCCACCAGCACCGCCAAAAGCTCTTTGGCCTTGGCGCTGGAAAAATAGACCGGCTTGCCGTTCACGAACACTTCGAAATGGCCGAAGGTCTTTATCACGATTGGCTTATCCTGCCGCGCCGACAGCAGCTTGGCCCGTTGCAGCGCGTCCTTCACATCCTCCAGATTGTATGGCTTCAGTATGAAATAATCCGCCTTCATCTTCATAGCATCCAGCGAATAGCGGCTGTAGGCGGTGACATATATAATGATGATATCCGGATGCAGCTCGCGCAGCATCACCCCCAAGGCCAGGCCGTTGATCTCCTGCATCTCGATATCCAGCAGCGCGAAATCGACCCGGTTATGGCGCGCATACTCCAGCGCGTCCGTCGGCTGGTCAAACATGCCCATCACATCAAACATCGGGTCCTTAGCGCACTCCCGCTCGAATCGCGACATGGCCCATAACTCATCGTCTACCAGAATGGTCTTCATGCCCTTCACCCCCCTTGACCCTTAATGCCCGGACCTGGGTATCCTCACCACCGCCACCGTTCCGCCGCCGGGGCGCACCCCGATCTCCACCGTGCCGCCCATCATCGCCTCCAGGCGGAAGCGTATGTTCCTGATGCCGGACGAGCCGGCGGCGGCGGCTATATCCTCCGGCGCGAAGCCCACGCCGTCATCCTCCACCCGGATGACATACGCCCCCGGCTCCTCGCGCGTGCGCACCCACACCGTGCCGCCTTCGCGTTTTTTGCAGATGCCGTGCTTGATGGCATTCTCCACCAGCGGCTGCACCGTCAGCGGCGGCAGTTCAAACTCATCCGTCTCGATATCGTATTCCACCCCTACCCGGCCAATAAAGCGCAGCTCCTCGATGCGGGCGTAATTTTTGATATGCTCCAGCTCCCGCGCGAAGGGGATCGTGCCGGTACCGGACACCGCGTCGATATTGGCCCGCAGATACTTGGAAAAGCTGTACACCATCTCCTCGGCCAGCTCCGGCGCCGCGGATATCTGCCCGTGGATGGCCCCCAGCGTATTATAGATGAAATGCGGCCTTATCTGGCTGGCCATGACCAGCAACTGCTGGGCCTTGATCTCCGCCCGCAGGCGGCTGGCCGCCCGCGCCTCCTGCGTAGTGCGGCGCAGCGATATCATGCCCCACAGCAGCACGATGATTATAATCGCCAGGCGCAGCGAGTTGCCCACCAGCGCCTCCTGTTCGTCATACAGGAACACCGCCGCGGTAAAGGTAGTGATGGCCGCCAGGATGATGACCACCGCCCGCACCCGCTGCAGCGCGGATGTCATATCCACCGCCGCCGCCAGGCCGCTCCACAGGAACACCACCATACACACCACCACCAGGCCCCGCGCCGCCAGGCGCATCTCCCACAGGTCGTAGGCCCCGAAGAGCTGCAGGAGCAGGCAAATGATGATGATGCCTATATTTATGGTTATCAACGGGTTTACCACCCGGCGCAGTTCCGCGTCGCGGGAGCTGATATATATGTAATAGTAGATGGGCAGCGGCAGCAGCAGCAAAGCCACATAAGTCGCCATCCACATGATATAGGGATTGACGAACAGGAATTGGTCCACCCGCGCCGCGCCCAAAGACCACACCCCGGCCAGCAGCGTGAAAAGGCTCCAATACAGCAACACCCCGGGTTTAAACCGGCGGCCCGACATGAGGAAAGCGGCACAGAGATAAAACAGGCCCAGAAACAGGATGACCACGCTTAAAACCATGCCCATAGCGGTACTGGAATTGATAAAGCCCAGGCACTGCGCGTAATCGCCGAGCCAAAAGCCCTTCACATAGCCGGAAATATCGGGATAAGCCGAGGTCAGCGTCACCCGTATCTCCCCGCCGCCGGCGTGCGCCGGCAGCTCCACGATATTCCAGTGGCTGGGCACGGTTTTAATGAAGCGGTGGCTGCCTAGCTCCCCGTAAGCATATATCGGCTCCCCGTCCAGGCTCACCGCCACCTCCTGCTGCTCGGAGCGGAACAGCAGCGTACTGCCTTGATAGGCTTCGGGTATCGTATTCACCAGCGTCACCGGCTCATACGGCTCCGCTTTCATCCCCGCCGGCAGGGAGATGGCCGCGCGCGACCCGTCCGCCGCCAGCCGCTGCCAGCCCGCGTCAAAAGCCCGCGGGTCATGGCGGCTCAAGCGCGCGCTGTCAAACGCCGCCGGGCCAAACAGCGTCCCGGCCCACAGCAACACCAGCATCACCAGGCACGCCAGCGCGGTTATGAGCATAAACGGATCCCGCTTCATTTTCATAGCCTTCCTCCCGGTCGCCGCTCAATCTTCAGTGCCCCCTTGCCGCACATCAATATCCGACATCTTATTCCATTATAGCACCGACCGAGCCCCCTTGAAAGGCAAAGGCGGCTCGGCCGGCGATCGTAAAACCATTGAGGAACTGCGCGCGGGTGAAGCGAAAACCCGCCGGGCGGTTCATGAGGCCGCCCCCGCCCCTCAAGGATAATAATGAACAATTTTCTATATTATATTATGTCTTATATGCTAAAAACCAAAGCGTTCCAACATCGTGCGGCCTTAAAATAAATGTCGCCGCAGGGAATTACGTGAGCGGGCGCGGAGCGCTTTGCAGGGGTCAGGGATTAGGGGTCAGGGGTCAG
>JAUNBV010000049.1 GCA_030526885.1 Syntrophomonadaceae bacterium | reverse complement strand
TCCGGCAGCAGCGTTCCGCCCCAGGCCCGCATTGGAGGTTAAATGCAATTGCGAGATACAGGCATTTGCGGTGTGCCGATAAGGTTTTAAAAAATTTTTATAAAAAAATTAATTTAGGGCTTATATAATTCATCCATCTTTGGTATAATGTTCTCAGTGTCCATAAATATTTATAAGGGGGAATTTGTAGTGGATCTTAAAGGAGCAGTAGTACTGGTAACCGGAGGAGCATCCGGACTGGGCGCAGCAGCTGTCGAGCTGTTGAATGCCAAAGGCGCAAAAGTAGTTATCGCCGACATGAACGAAGAAAAAGGTAAAGAGTTTGCCGCCAAATTTGGTGACGATGCCGTATTCGTAAAGTGCAACGTTACCGTAACTGCCGACAACGAAGCAGCCGTGAAGACTGCGGTCGACAAATTTGGCAAGCTGAGTGGCGTTGTGAATGCCGCCGGCGTCGGTTCCGCTTCCAAGATTATTGGCAAGGACGGACCCACCAACCTGGATTGGTTTAAGATGGTCATCGACATCAACCTGACCGGTCTGTTTGATGTATGCCGCCTGGCTGCATGGGAAATCGCCAAAAACGAGCCCAATGCTGATGGTGAAAGAGGAGCGATCGTTAACGTTGCTTCCGTTGCCGCTTTTGATGGCCAGATCGGCCAGTGTTCCTATTCCGCCTCCAAGGGCGGCGTAGCAGCCATGACTCTGCCGATGGCCCGTGACCTGAGCAGAGACGGCATCCGTGTATGCACCATCGCTCCCGGTATCTTCGATACCCCGATGATGCAGTTGCTGCCGCAGGCGGCCCGCGATTCCCTGGGCGCCAGCGTACCCTTCCCGAAGCGTATGGGCAATCCTCCCGAATTTGCTTCCATGGCTTGCGAAATCCTGTCCAATGGCTATCTGAATGGCGAAACCATCCGTCTGGACGGCTCCATCAGAATGGCCCCCAAATAAGCCGTTAATAGCTTATGCCAACTCTATCGCCCGGTTCCTGTTGGAGCCGGGCGATTACTTTGTCCCCTGTTGCGATAAATGTGCTATTATATATAGGTTAAAAATTTTTTAATGTCCGGCGGAGGTGAATGGTATCGAACGTGCGCGCAACGATGTCTGCTGGTGCGGCAGCGGGCAAAAGTACAAGAAGTGTCACCTGGAATGCGATGAACATATCGCCCTGCTGCGGGAGCAGGGGGCTGTGGTGCCGCCGCATTATTTGATGAAAACAGAGGAGCAGATCGCAGGTATCCGCGCGGCGTCACAGTTTACCCGTTATGTGCTGGATATGGTTGAGCAGCGCATTGTCCCGGGGGTCACCACCGAGGATATAAATCAGTGGGTGCACGAATACACCGTCAGCCGCGGGGCTTATCCGGCGCCGCTGAATTACCGGGGGTTCCCCAAAAGCGTGTGTACCTCGGTCAATGAGCAGGTATGTCATGGTATCCCCGATGCTTATGTGCTGGAGGAAGGCGATATCATAAACGTCGATGTCACCACCCTGGTGGGCGGTTATTATGGCGATGCCTCCCGTACGTTTCTGATTGGCGAGTGTAGACAGGAAGCGGAGACTATCGCCCGGGTGGCCCGCGAGTGTATGGAGCTTGGCATTGCGCAGGTGAAGCCCTTTGCCCATGTGGGGGACGTGGGGGCGGCCATCGAGGCACATGCCAATGCGCACGGTTTTTCCGTGGTGCGGGAGTATGGCGGGCACGGCATCGGCAGTGAATTCCACGACCATTTTTATTTGCCCCATTACGGGGAAGCCGGCCGCGGTGCGGTGCTGCTGCCCAATATGGTGTTTACGGTGGAGCCCATGATAAATGCCGGCGCCTGGCAGTGCCGCCTGCTCGCCAACCGCTGGACTGCGGTCACCGTTGACGGCAGGCTTTCCGCGCAGTGGGAACATACCGTGCGCGTGACCATGGAAGGGGTGGAGATACTGAGCGCGTAAGCGCGGCCGTGGTGGTAACGCAGAGGTAAAATATAAAAATTCAGAAAATGATAAAGGAGACGAAAGCCATGCAAAAAGGTGGTAAAAAGAGCCTGCTGACGGCAATTATCTTGGCGCTGTTCCTGATGGCGCTTCCCGCCGCGCCGGCGGCGGCAGCCGAACAAGGGGTGGATTACGGGGCTTATCTGGAGACCATGATGGACTATCTCAATCAGCGGGCCAATGAGGAGCACAGTGAAGCGCAGATGGTGGAGGACGCCCTGCTGGGTATCTTTAACAGCTTGGATCAATTTACTTATTTCATCGACACGGAGAGTTCGGAATACGTGACCGGCGAATTCGGCGGGATTGGCGTATCCACCAGCATGATGGACGGCTTTGTGGTCATAAACCGGGTGTACTCCGAAACCCCGGCGGAAGCCTCCGGGGTAATGGCCGGGGACAAGGTGGTCAGCGTGGACGGCGTGTACGTGGCGGGAGGCGAGTACAGCCATGAGGAGATTACCACCATGATGCGGGGTACGCCCGGCACTACGGTTAACCTGGGCGTTTTGCGGCAGGGGGCCGAAATGCTGGATATTTCTATCGTGCGCGCTACCATCGATATCATCCCCATGAGCTACGAGATCAGGGACGATATCATCCACATTTCAATCGAGCAATTCAACGCCAATATCGGTGAAAACTTTCGCGCCGCGCTGCAAGCAGCCGGCGCGGCCGGGGTAACCAAGGTCATACTCGATTTGCGCAATAATCCCGGCGGCGAAGTGGACGCCATGATGCAGGTGGCCGACGAGCTGATTCCGGCCGGGCTGGTTTTCAGCACCGAGTATCGCTATGACGGCTACCAGGCGGAAGAATTCTATTCCGAGCTGGAAGCGGCCAAATATGAGCTGGTGGTGCTGGTGAACGAGCAATCCGCCTCTTGCTCCGAGATAATCGCCACCGCAGTGCAGGACCGCGACTGCGGCACGGTCATCGGGACCACTACTTTCGGTAAATATGATTTGCAGATTGTCACCCCCATCCTCTCGCCGGAGGCCTCCGGCCGTTTTGCGGAGCGTACCGGGGAGCTGTTGGTGAACGCCACCGAAGCCATGGCTTATGGCATAATTCCGCAAAAGAGCGACATCATTGGCTGGCTGACCTTAAACAGCGGTTGGTGGCTCCGCCCTAACGGCGAACGCATCGGCCGCGACGGGATGACCCCCGATATCATGATTCAGAACAGCAACGCTTCCATCGCCCCGTCTCTGGCCAATATGGAGCCGCTTGAAAAGCGCGGCAAACCCGGCCTGGGCGAGGAGAGCATGGATGTGTACAATGCCAAAAAGATATTGAATATGGCCGGGTATGAGGCCGGGAACCTGGGCATGAACCTGGACCAAACCACCTTCGAAGCCATAAAAGCCTTCCAGGCGGATAAGGGCATGTATGCCTACGGAACGCTGGATTACAGCACGCAGGATGCCTTAAACGCCCTGCGGCTGGAACTGATAAATACGCTGGACGCGCAGTATGCTAAAGCGGTGGAAGTGTTACAGCAGGAATCGGCGATTTAAGGAGGAAAGATTGTGCATAAAAAATTATTTATCCCCGGTCCGGTAGAAGTTCGGCCGGAAGTGCTCATGAGGATGGCCACTCCTATGATCGGGCACCGCAGCAAGGCGGCATCCGAGCTGCAGCACGGCATCAGCGACAAACTGAAGACCCTGTTTGGCACCCGTGAAGCCATATTGCTGTCCACCAGTTCCGGCAGCGGCCTGATGGAAGGCGCGGTGCGCTCCTGTACCGCCCAACGCGCCGCCTGTTTTGCCGTGGGCGCTTTCGGCGTGCGCTGGTACGACATGGCGGTGGGCAACGGCGTCCCGGCCGATCTGTTTGAAGTGCCGTGGGGCGAGCCCAATACGGCGCAGCAGTTGGAGGCGGCGCTGGCCAGCGGTAAATATGACCTCATCACCATTACCCACAATGAGACTTCTACCGGGCTGATGAATCCCCTAGGCGAGCTTTCCGCAGTATGGAAGCGCTATCCCGAAGTGGTGGTATGCGCGGACACGGTGAGCTCTATGGGCGGCACCCCCATCCCGGTGGACGAATGGGGCATCGATATCTGCGTCACCTCAACCCAGAAAGCTTTGGGCCTGCCGCCCGGACTGGCCATCTGCTCTTTTTCGCAAAAGGCGGTTGAACGCGCCAAAACGGTGAAGCAGCGCGGCTATTATCTCGACCTGCTGGCGCTGTATGATTACATTCAAAAGAAGGATTATCAGTATCCCAGCACCCCGTCGCTGTCGCATATGTTCGCGCTGGATTATCAGCTTGACCTTATTCTGGCCGAAGGCTTGAAAGAACGCTATGCCCGCCACAGGGCCATGGCAGAGCTGGTGCGCGCCTGGGCCGCTAAACATTTTGCGCTGTTTGCCGACCCGGCTTGCCTGTCGGATACCCTAACCACCATTACCAATACGCGGGATATCGACGTGGCCGCCTTAAATAAAGCGCTGGGCGAACGCGGCTGGCAGATATCCAACGGCTATGGCAAGCTGAAGGATAAAACCTTCCGCATCGCTCACATGGCCGATGCCGCCGTAGACGAGATCAAAGCCCTGCTGGCCGATATAGACGATATATTAAGCTTATAGGAGGAGACAGAACCGTGACCTCATTCCGACCCTTTCCCGCCTGGCGCCCCGCGCCGGAGCTGGCCGACAAAGTGGCCGCACTGCCCTATGATGTGATGAGCAGCGCGGAAGCCCGCATCATGGTACAGGACAACCCATACTCGTTTTTGCATGTGGATAAAGCGGAGATCGACCTGGACCCCGCCATCGACCTGTACGACCCCAAGGTTTATGCCCAGGCCGCCGCTACCCTTCAGCGCATGATGGATGAAGGCATATTCGTGCAGGAGGCCAAGCCCTGCTATTATATCTACCGCCAGCACATGGGCGAGCATGTTCAGACCGGTCTGGTGGGGGCGGCGTCCATCGACGACTATTTGCGGCAGACGATAAAGAAGCATGAGTTTACCCGCCCCGATAAGGAAGCGGACCGCACCCGCCATGTGGATGTGTGCGACGCCCAGACGGGCCCCATTTTTTTGAGCCATCGCGCTGACGCCCAGCTGAAGGCGTGTCTGCGCACATGGGCCAAGGAGCATGACCGGCTATACGATATCGACGGCGGGGACGGCATCCGCCACGTTATCTGGGCGGTGGATGACGACGACACCATTGCTTTTATACGCGCGCGCTGTTCCGCCTTCCCCTGCATGTATATCGCCGATGGGCATCATCGCGCGGCCTCGGCGGTCAACGTAGGGCAAATGCGGCGGGAAGCGCAGCCCGGTTACAGCGGGGACGAGGAATTTAACAGCTTTTTGGCCGTAGCCTTTCCCGATGATGAATTACAGATATTTGACTATAACCGCCTGTTGAAGGACTTGAACGGGCGCGACTTAGCGCAGATAATTGCGGAACTGGAGCGCATCGGCTTTACCGTCACCCCGTATACGGCGGGCGGGCCCTGCCGGCCTCCCTCCCGGCACAGCTTTGGCATGTATGCCGCGGGGCAATGGTATTTGCTTAAGGCAGACGGCTTGCCCATCGACGACAGCAATCCGGTGGCCTGCCTGGACGTGTCCATTTTGCAGGACCATGTGCTGGCGCCGCTGTTTGCCATCGACGACCCCCGCACCAGCCAGCGCATCGACTTTGTGGGCGGCATCCGCGGCTTGGAGGAGCTTAGCCGTCGGGTGGATTCCGGTGAAATGGCGCTGGCTTTTGCCCTGTATCCCACCGGCATGGATGAATTGATGGCGATTGCCGATGCCGGTCAGGTCATGCCCCCCAAGTCCACCTGGTTTGAGCCCAAGCTGCGCAGCGGGATTTTTATTCACCGCTTGCGGTAAAGAAAGGAAGGATGAAGCATGAGCGGCAGGCGACTGATAGATCGCTCGCGCCCCTGGCAGGAAATATATAAGGAAAGGCTGTGCAGCGCGGAAGATGCGGCCTTGACCATAAGAAGCGGCGATACCGTGATGGGCGGCGGCGCCTTTGGCGCGGCGGAGACGGTTTTAAACGCCATGGTGGACCGCCTGGGCAAGGAGATTACCGACATTGAATTGATGTATTGTTTTGCGCTGAAACCGCAAAGGTTTTTGAATGCCGCCAATAACGAACATATGCATGTACAGAGTTTCTTTGCCGGTCCGGCGGAGCGGCACTGTATCCCCCAAGGCATCAGCAGCCACGTACCCATCCATTTGAGCGAAATGCCCCGCTGGCTGGAATATAAACGGCCGCGGGTAGTGGCCATCGCGGTCACTCCGCCCAACGAGCACGGCTTCATGAACCGCTCGGTGTGCGGAGGGTTCTCTACCCATCGCGTACTGGAGCAGGCCGAGAAAGTCATCGTGGAGATCAATGAGCAATTGCCGTGGGCGGAGAGCGAGGATTTTTTGCTGCATGTGTCGCAGGTGGATCATATCGTGGAGCACGGCTTTGACATCATCGAGCTGCCGGAAACCCCGATTTCCCCCACTGTACAGCAACTGGCCGGGTACATCGCGGACCTGGTGCCGGATGGCGCCACCGTGCAGCTGGGGGTGGGCGAGATGGCTAACGCGGTGGGTTATTCGCTGCGCGACAAGCGCGAGCTGGGGCTGCATGCGGAGATTATCTCCAATTCCACCGTGGAGCTGATAAAGAGCGGGGCGGTGACCAATTCCCGCAAGAATTTTTTCCCCGGCAAATCGGTGGTGGGTTATGCCATGGGCAACCGCGCCTTTTATGATTTCATCGACCACAATCAGGATTTCCTGTTTGCCGAGATTGATTTTGTCAACAACCCCTATGTTATTGCCCGCAACGACGGCATAGTGTCCATCAACAGCACCCTGATGGTGGACCTCACCGGCCAGGCGGGCTCCGAGTCCATCGGTACCCTGCAATACAGCGGCATCGGAGGGCAGGGCAATTTCGTGCGCGGCGCGGCCATGGCCCGCAACGGCAAGAGCATTCTGGCCCTGAATTCCACCTATACCGACCAGGACGGCAAAAAACATTCCCGCATCACGCCCGTGTTGCCGGAGGGTACCGTAGTGACCTGCCAGCGCACCGATGTGGAATATATCGTCACCGAATATGGCGTGGCCAATCTGCGCTGGAAATCCGCCGGCGAACGGGTGAAATCGCTGGTAAACATTGCCCATCCCGATTTCCGGGCGGAATTATTGTGGCGCGCGCACAAGGAGAGCTGGATCTGATGCAGGAGATAGCCCCCGGGATTTATGTGGTAAAGCCAGAGGGCAAGCCTATCTATCCTTACAGCAACAGCGTGTGGATCGACGACGGGCTTTCCCTGCTCATCGACGTGGGCGCGGGCAGCCGCGTCTACCAGCGGGAACTGACGCGCCCGGTGGATATCGTGCTGCTTAGCCACGCCCATTTCGACCATCTGCATTGCAGCGACCTGTTTCTGAACAGCGCCATGTGGGCGGCGGCGGAAGAGGCGATTATCTATCGGGACGAAGCCGCTTACCTCAGCTTCCACGGCTACGACCACTGGAACCAGATGATGGGCGGCATCCCCCGCCCCCCTTACGGCGACGTTAACCCGGTGGGGGACGACGTGCCGGTGAAACCCGGCTACCGCTATTTTGAGCTGGCCGGCCTCATAGAGGACGGCACGGTTTTTTCCACCGACCGTTACACCCTGCGCGCGGTTCATCTGCCCGGCCATACCCAGGGCCATTACGGATTTCTCATTGAAGAATTGAATATGCTGATATCGGGCGACCTCGATTTTCATCGCGGCGGCCCCGGCTACTATAATGCCAGCGGCGACGTGGGCGAATTGCTGCGCTCCATCGAGCGCGTGAAACGGCTGGACCCGGAGCGCGCCGTGCCCTCGCATCGCGGGGTGCAGCAAGGGGAAATGGCGTCCAAGCTGGATGCTTATGCGCGACCGGTATTGGAGCGTATCGAGCGGCTGTGCGAATATCTGGCCATCCCCCGGCGGGAGCGGGATATGTACGAAATAAAGCTGCTGTTTTCCAATCCCGCCCATATCTATGAAGACTTCTGGAACCGCATGACCATGCTGCATCATCTGGAGCACTTGCGGGCCGCGGGCCTGGTCAGGGAGATCGAACCCGGCGTTTTGCAGCGGGTATAGTTTTACGACGGAGAATGAAGGCAGTTGCATAACACAGTTTTGGCACGGCTTGTCACGCAAAGGAGTTTAATAATAATTACGGCGGCGATAGTGCTGTTGCTGTTGCTGTCCGGAAGGCACGCGTTCGCCGCCGCGCCGGAGCTGGCGTCAACCTCGGCGGTGCTGATGGATGCCGATACCGGACAAATATTATATGAAAAAAATTTAGACCGCGCCATGCATCCGGCCAGTATAACCAAAATCATGACCATACTGCTGGCGGTGGAAAACAGCAAGCCCCATCAACAGGTGATAGTGGGCGAAGACGCCGTGATGAGCCTGCCGGTGGGGACTTCCAATATCGGGCTGCAGCCCGGGGAGTTGGTCACCATGGAGGAATTGTTGTACGCGGCGGCCATGATGTCGGCCAACGAGGCCTGCAATATCATGGCCGAAGCCATCGCCGGCAGCAACGAGGCCTTTGTGGCTGCCATGAACCAACGCGCCCAGGCTATAGGCTGCACCAACACTCATTTTGCCAATCCTCACGGCCTTACTGCGGAAAGCCATTACAGCAGCGCCCGCGACATGGCCATGATTACGCGTGAAGCCATGCA
The DNA here is from genome assembly GCA_030526885.1 of Syntrophomonadaceae bacterium. GTDB lineage: Bacteria > Bacillota > Syntrophomonadia > Syntrophomonadales > Syntrophomonadaceae > JAUNBV01. The sequence goes on along the minus strand of JAUNBV010000049.1, from coordinate 3,448 downwards.
AAACAAGGAATTCCGTAAATATTTCGGGGCCGTCACCTGGGAGATGGGGCCGACCAATAAAGCGGATGAACCCCGCTATTTTACTACCCAGCATGAAATGCTGTGGGGAAGCTCACACTATTATGAAGGGGCCGACGGCGGCAAAACCGGTTATACCAGCGCCGCCTTGAATACTCTGGTCACCAGCGCTACCCGTGACGACCGCCGTTTAATCGCGGTGGTGATGCAGAGCGAAAGCGCCACCCTGCGCTATGCCGACACCGCCGCCCTGCTGGATTACGGCTTTGACGAATTCAAAGCCATGACCATTGCGCGCGCGCAGCTTATCAGCGAGGAGCAAAAGCTGAGCGACGGGCGGGAAGGCAGTGTATGGGTAAATATCCACCCCGAGCGGGATTTTCATTATCTTTTGCATGAGAGTTTAGCGGCGCCGGAGGTACGGCAGACGATTATCGCCCCCGAAGTATGGAGCGAAGATGCCACCGCCAAGCTCAAAGTAACGATGGCACAAAATGATGCTTCCATGTACCGTCAATTAGGGGTTATGCCCCTGACGATAAGCGTGATATCCGCCGATACCGCCGCCGACCATATGCTGCAAGCGGCGCAAAGCTTCCTTAAAACATTGTTGAAGATATTGCTCATCATCATCGCCGTACTGATGGTTTTAATCGTCATCCTGCGGGGTCGCAAGCTGTATAAAGATCGTCAGCGCAGGGAATGGCTCCGCCGTCAGCGCGAGGCGCACATGCGTCACATCCGTGAGCGCAGCGTGAACCCCAAATAGCCCAAAACTTTGTTGACGAATAATACGTAAATGTTATAATATAAAAGCCCTGCATATAAAGGGAATTAATTGAAATTTCAGGCGGCTCCGCCGCCCGGAGATAAAAATTTTAGGCGAGAGGAAGATGCCCATGAGCACCAAAGCCCAGCAGTTACTGCAACAAAAAATGACCACCGCGGAGGAAGCCGTAAAACTGGTGCGCTCCGGCGATTACGTTTTTTACAGCGAATTCGCCATGTATCCCGCCGGGTTGGACGCGGCGCTGGCCGAGCGCATCCATGAGCTGAGCGACATTAAGCTGTACAGCGTGAGCTATACCCAGACGCCCAAGGTGATCATGGCCGATCTGGAGCAGCGACACATCATGATGAACGACTGGCACTGCGGCGTAGTGAGCCGCCGGATGTGCGATCAGGGGCTGTGCCATTACTCCCCCGTTACCTACCATCAGGGCCCCCGTATCATAAAAAAATACGGGAATATAGGCGTGGCAATGGTGGTGGTGGGGCCGATGGACGAAAAAGGCTATTTCAATCTCGGCCCGGTAAACTCCGTGACCTCCACTCATATAGAAACCGCCCGCAACATCATTCTGGAAATCAACGCCAACACCCCCGTGTGTTTGGGCGGCAACGGCGAATCCATTCATATATCGCAGGTGGATTATGTGGTACAGGGCGACAACGCGCCCCTGCTGCAATTGCCCCCGGCGGTTCCCACCGACATCGACTATAAGATTGCAGACTACGTTATGGCGGAAATGTCGGATGGCGCATGTTTGCAGCTCGGCATCGGCGGCCTGCCCAATGTCATCGGTGACCGCATCGCGGACAGCGACTTAAAGGAACTCGGCTTTCACAGCGAGATGATGATGGACTCCTGCGTGGATATGTATGAAGCCGGAAAAATCACCGGCACCCGCAAAAACATAGACCGTGGCAAGATGGTCACCACCTTTGCCCTGGGCACCAACAAGCTGTATGAATTCATGGATAACAACCCCGTATGCGCCATGTACCCCGTAAGCTACACCAACGACCCCCGAATCATCGCTCTTAACGACCGGGTCATGGCCATCAACAGCGCCATGGAGATAGACCTCTTTACCCAGGTAGCTTCCGAGACCAACGGTCCCCGCCAGATATCGGGCACCGGCGGGCAGCTGGACTTTATTTTCGGCGCCTTCAACTCCCACGGCGGCAAAGGCCTCATCTGCCTGCCCTCTACCTATACCGATAAGGAAGGCAACGTTCACAGCCGCATCGTGCCCGGTCTGAGCATGGGCACCATCGTTACCGTGCCGCGCTCCATCGTGCAATACGTAGTGACCGAGTACGGCATCGCCCAGCTCAAAGGGATGCCCACCTGGATGCGCGCCGAAGCCATGATTGAACTGGCGCACCCCGATTTCCGCGACAGCCTGATAAAAGCCGGGCACGAGATGAAGCTGTGGACACGGAATAATAAATTCGACAATATTTAAGAAAGGGATGGTTATTGTGGCTGACAATCCGCTGGTAACATTTGAGATGGAGAATGGCGATGTGATCAAGGCGGAGCTTTTTCCGGAGCACGCGCCCAATACGGTGAACAATTTTATTTCGCTGGTTAAAAAGGGATTTTACGACGGGCTGATTTTCCATCGGGTAATCCCGGGGTTCATGATTCAGGGCGGCTGCCCGAAGGGGATAGGCACGGGGGGGCCGGGATACAGCATTAAAGGCGAGTTTTTCCGCAACGGGTTTCATGACAATGAGCTGCGCCACAACCGCGGGGTGCTGTCCATGGCGCGGGCGCAGTCGCCGAACTCGGCGGGCAGCCAGTTTTTCATCATGGTGGACGCTGCCAGCCATCTGGATGGCGATTATGCGGCTTTTGGCCAGGTGACGGAAGGCATGGCGGCGGTGGATAAAATCGTCAGCGTTCCGCGTGACCGCATGGATAAGCCGCGTGAGCCGCAGCGGATGAAAAAGGTCACGGTGGAAACGTTTGCGGCGGAGTACCCGGAGCCCCAAAAGGCGTAGTAAACATTCGGGCCGCGGGGCATCCCGCCTCAGGGCGGAAGTCACCGGCTAAAAGGGGGCGTAATGCGCGCCGTGGCCCCGCTCCCCGATTACAGGCCGAAGAAATAACCGGGGCCTATGCCGATGCGATCCCCGGCCTGGTGGCGTTCACGCAGCCAGGCCGGTATTTCGTCCGGGTGTTTCAGGTGCAGCTCTATTTCTTCCGAAACCTCCAGTTTTTGTTGCGGGGCTTGGTTTTCGGGCAAGTTTTCATCGATTTCCATGCGCACCAGGTACACGGTTTCATCCAGCAGGGCGGGGTTGTTGCGCAGGTCGGGGCTTACGGATAATACGCGGCCGGCGTAACCGCTCTCTTCCCGCAGCTCCCGCAGGGCTTCGGCGGCAATATCGGAGCTTTCCGCTATTCCGCCGGGGAAGCCGATGATGTATTGCTCCAGCACGGGGCGGTACTGCCGGATGAGAAGGATGCGGCCGGAGGGCTTTAGCTGGGCGATTATGACCATGCCGCCGTTATCGCGGGGGCGTTCGACCTTTTCCCAAGTAAATATTTCGCCGCTGTCGGCCTGAAAATCCAACTCCTTTACATCGATCCAGCGTCCTTCATATACCGTGCGTTCAGCTATTTTCCTCATAACGG
>JAUNBV010000196.1 GCA_030526885.1 Syntrophomonadaceae bacterium | reverse complement strand
TGGACATCGAGACAAAGGGGACGATGATGCAAAACAGGGCCAAAAACATCATTGTGGCATTAAGGAATTGGCTGCGGTCCATGTTGCTGGAATAGAGAATAAGCAGAATCACGGCCAGGGCGGCAAAGCATATGCCCAGCCACTTCAGGTTATATATGTCTTTTAACAGCAATCCTTTCATTTACCTCTCCTCCTTGTGGTAAAACAGCATGATATCCTCGATCCCGGCGGGGTCGATGACGTGCCCGGGCGGCATCTTCTTTTTGCATACCAGCGCCTGTACCCCAAACAGGTTGGTGCGCACGCCCTTTATCAGCGCCGGGTCGATGGCGCCGAGTTGCTCCTCAGAGCATTTCAGGATACCGTAATCCTCCAGCAGCACATCCTTTTGTTCGGTAAAAACCAGTTTCCCGCTGCGGATATAGGTGATGTAATCGCAGATTTTCTCCAGATCGCTGAGGATATGGGAGGACATAAAAACGGAGTGGCTTTCGTTCTGGATAAAATCCCTCAATGCCTCCAATACTTCGTCGCGGGCGATGGGGTCCAGCCCGCTGGTGGCTTCGTCCAGCAGCAACAGGAGGGAATTGTGGGATAGCGCCGCAGCCAGCGAGAGCTTCATCTTCATGCCGCGGGAGAAGTATTTTATGCTCTTTTTCAGCGGCAGGCCAAACCGGGCGCATAGGGCCAAAAACTCGGCCTCGTTCCAGGTGGCATAGATGCCGCGCAGCACCCGGTTGAGCTGGCGGGCATTGAGCATTTCGGGAAAGCAGCATTCGTCCAGCACCACCCCGACATGCTCGCGCAGGTCACGGCTGGGGCTTAAATTTTCCTGCCCCAGCAGCGTGATGTGCCCCCGGTCGCGGCGGATAAGCTCCAGGATAAGCTTCATCACCGTGGTCTTGCCGGCGCCGTTTTCCCCGATAAACCCCATGATGCACCCCGACGGCAAGGTCAGGTCGATGGGCCCCAGCTCGAAATCGCCGTAGCTCTTGGTCACATCCCGCAATACAAGCGCGTTTTCCATAAGATTCTCCTCCCTATCCCCTAATCTTCCCATACCAAGGTCAGCATTTCCTGCGTTTCCTCCCGCGACAGGCCGCACTGTTGGGCGGCTTTTACCGCCGCTTGCAGATGCGCTTCCACCTGTTTCAGGTATTCCTCGCGGATGAGCTCCTTGTTGCGCGGGCTCACGAAGCTGCCGCGTCCGGTCATGGACACGATAAAGCCCTCGCGCTCCAGTTCCTCGTAAGCGCGCTTGGTAGTGATCACGCTGATGCGCAGCTCCTTGGCCAGCAGCCGCATGGAGGGAAGCGCATCGTTTTCCTTCAGCTCGCCGGACAATATCAGCCCCTTGAGTTGGGTGACAATCTGTTCATATATCGGCTGTTGGCTGGAATTACTGATGATGATATTCATGGGGAGCCCTCTCTGCATATTGTATATATATTATATATACAATATAACACCATGCCGGTTGCTTGTCAAGGGGAAAATAAAAATAAAAACGGCTAATCGCCGTTTTTGGCCGCAGCTATGAAGAGACTCGCTCTTGGCCTAGTGATTCTGCTTCCATTTTGCCAACTGCTCGGCCAGGGCGGTGTTGGTCAGGGCTTCCGCTTCGCGGTTCAGGTATTGCTGCACTTCGCGCTTGCCGGCTCCGGCGGCAGCTTTTTTCTTTTCAAACTCGGCCAGCTTTTCCCGAAAGCCGCAGATGCACACGAAGCTGCGCGCATCGCCTTCACCGCGCAGTTCCAGTTTTTTATGGCAGTTGGGGCAGCGGGCATTGGTGGTCCTGCTCAAGGTCTGGCGGTAGCCGCATTCCCGGTCGGGGCACACCAATTGCCGCCCGCTTTTGCCGTTGGTGTCGAGCAGGTATTGCCCGCATTGAGGGCAGGCGGTGCGGGAGACGTTATCGGGCACGTATTTAGACGTGCTGTTTTTCACCTCGCTGACCAGCCGCGCAGCGAAGGCGCGCATGTCCGCCACAAAGGCGTCGGCCTTTACCTGCCCTTGGCTGATTTGCGCCAGTTGCTGCTCCCATTGCGCGGTGAGCTCGGCGGAGCGCAGTTCGGCGGGAGCCAGCGCGATGAGCTGGATACCCTTGGCGGTA
>JAUNBV010000048.1 GCA_030526885.1 Syntrophomonadaceae bacterium | reverse complement strand
CGGCGAGGATATCCTGGAAGGCATCGCCGCCATCATCTCCGTGCTGGTCAAGAATCCGCAGTTCGAAGGCCAGACCAAGACCAAACTGGGCAATACTTATGTGCGCGGCATCGTGGAAGCCACGGTGTATCAATACATGGAAGATTTTTTGAATGAAAACCCATCTGAAGCCCGGAGCATGATCGATAAATTCGTTTCAGCACGGCGGGCGCGAGAGGCCGCCCGCAAGGCGCGGGAGTTGACCCGCCGCAAAAGCGTGCTGGAAAGCACCTCCCTGCCCGGCAAGCTAGCCGATTGCAGCAGCAAGGACGCCTCGATCTGCGAGCTGTTCATTGTCGAGGGCGACTCTGCGGGAGGATCTGCCAAGCAGGGCCGGGACCGCAACACCCAGGCCATCATGCCGCTGCGGGGCAAAATCCTTAACGTGGAAAAAGCCCGGCTGGACCGCATGCTGAGCAGCGAAACCATCCGTAACCTGATCACCGCCATCGGCACCGGCATCGGCGAGGATTTTGACCTAAGCAAAGCGCGTTATCACAAGTTGATGATAATGACCGACGCCGACGTCGACGGTTCCCATATCCGCGTGCTGCTGCTGACCTTCTTTTTCCGCTTTATGCGGGAGCTGATAGAGGCCGGTTACGTATATATCGCCCAGCCGCCGCTGTATGGGCTCAAACGCGGCAACGACATCAAATATTTTTATAACGACCAGGAATTGAACGATTTTTTGCAGACCACGGATAAGAAATACAGCATTCAACGCTATAAAGGTCTGGGCGAGATGGATCCCGAGCAGTTATGGTTGACCACCATGAGCCAGGATCATCGCGTTATCCTGCAAGTCACCATTGAGGACGCCATCGCGGCCGACGCCATATTTACCGATTTGATGGGGGACAACGTGGAGCCGCGCAAAGAGTTTATCCACGCCAACGCCCGTTATGTAAGCAATCTGGACATATAACAGGAGGAGTAAACTGTGTCAGAGGACAATCTGTTCAACCGAGTCATCCCCATCGACATCGAAAAAGAAGTAAAAAAATCTTTTCTGGAATACTCTATGAGCGTCATCGTATCCCGGGCCCTGCCGGACGTGCGCGATGGCATGAAGCCGGTACACCGCCGGATTCTGTATGCCCTGTACGACCAGGGCATGACCCATGACAAACCGCATAAAAAATCAGCCAACATCGTGGGCGAGGTCATGGGTAAATATCACCCGCACGGCGATGCGGCCATCTATCAGACCATGGTTAAAATGGCGCAGGATTTTGCCATCCGCTATCCGCTGGTGGACGGGCACGGCAACTTTGGCTCCGTAGACGGCGACTCCGCCGCCGCGATGCGTTACACCGAATCCCGCATGTCGAAGCTGGCGGCGGAAATGTTGCGCGATATCGATAAAGACACGGTGGACTGGCGGCCCAACTATGACGACACCCGTGAGGAGCCCGCCGTGCTGCCCGCGCGCTTCCCCAACCTAATCGTCAACGGAGGTTCCGGCATCGCGGTGGGCATGGCCACTAACATGCTGCCCCACAACCTGCGCGAGGTGGTGGAAGGCATCAAAATGGTGATCGATGACCCCGACATCGAAGTATCCGAGCTGATGAAGGCGGTTCCGGGACCCGACTTCCCCACCGGCGGCATTATGGGCCAGGCCGGCATCAAACAAGCCTTTGAGACCGGCCGCGGCAGCGTCAAGGTGCGATCCCGCTATGAAATAGAGGAACGCAAGGGCGGCAAACAAGCCATCATTGTCACCGAAATCCCCTATCAAGTAAACAAGAGCCGGCTGGTGGAAAAGATCGCCGAGCTGGTGCGGGACAAAAAGATCGACGGCATTACCGACTTGCGCGACGAATCCGACCGCAACGGCATCCGCATCGTTATTGAGGTGCGGCGCGACACCAACGTCAACGTGCTGATTAACAAATTGTTTAAACATACCCAACTGGAGGACAGCTTCGGCATTATTAATCTGGCGCTGGTCAACGGCGAGCCCCGCATCCTGACCCTGAAGCAGCTGATGGAACATTACCTCGACCACCGCAAGGATGTCATTACCCGGCGCTGCAGCTTTGATTTGAACAACGCCCTTAACCGTCGGCACATCTTGGAGGGCTTGCGCATCGCCATCGATAACCTTGATGAGATCGTGCGCATCATCCGCGCCTCCCGCGAGCGGGAAAGCGCCCGCCGCGCGTTAATGGAAAGCTTTGGTTTGAGCGATAAGCAGGCCAATGCCATCCTCGACATGCGCATGGTGCAGCTGACCGGGCTGGAGCGCGAAAAGCTGGAGGAGGAATACCGCCAGATACTGTTGCTGATAGCCGATCTGGAGGATATACTGGCCAGCCCCGCCCGGGTGCTGGACATTATTCGTGAAGACCTGGATGAGATTAGCGAAAAATTCGGCGATGACCGCCGTACCGAAATCACCCGCGACAACATGGACTATGAGGAAGAAGATTTCATCGAAGATCATGAGGCCGTTATCACCATTAGCAACCGCGGCTATATCAAGCGCCAGCCGCTGGATACCTATCAAGTGCAAAAACGCGGCGGCAAGGGCATCCGCGTGGCCCCGCAGCGCGATGAGGAGGTGGCCGTGGACGTGCTGGTCACCGGCGTACTGAACCATATCCTGTTTTTCACCAATCAGGGGCGCGCCTTCTCCACCAAAGCGTGGCAAATACCGGAATTTACCCGTCAGGCACGGGGACAGGCCCTGGTCAATTTCTTGGAGCTGCGCCCCGGAGAACACGTCAGCACGGTGCTGCCGGTCCACATTTTTGATGAAAACCGTTTCCTCATGATGGTCACCCGTAAGGGCATTGTGAAGAAAGTGACGCTTTCCGCCTTTGAAAACATCCGCAAAAACGGCCTGATCGCCATCAATCTGAGCGAGGACGACGCTCTGGTACGGGTATTGCGGGTACAGGATGAGGATAAAGTAATTATCATCAGCGCGCAGGGCCAGGCCATCATGTTCGAGCAGGAGCAGGTGAGGCCCATGGGCCGCACCGCCGCCGGTGTGATCGGCATTCGCCTTAATTACGGCGATGAAGTCATCGGCGCCGACAAAGCCCGCCCCGAATCCGAAGTGGTGCTGGTCACCCGCGAGGGCTATGGCAAGCGCACCAAAATTGACGAATACCGCCTACACAACCGTGGCGGCAAGGGCATCAGGACCATCGATATCAGCGAACTGAACGGACCCGTAGTGGGCTTTCAGACCGTCCGCAGCGGGGAGGAAATAGTGATCTTAAGCAGTCAGGGGCAAATCGTGCGCCTGGAAATAGAGGATATCTCCACCCAGAAACGCTACTCCCGCGGCGTGATGCTCATGCGCACCTCCGAGGAAGATCAGGTGGTGGCCATCGCCTGCTTCAAGATCGAAAAAGAGGAATGATAGGCCGGCGCTACAGTTTGGCGGCCGCTAGGTATACAAAAAATCGTCTTGCAATAGTTGACTTCATATAATATAATGTGAGCCAGTTTTAAAAATCGGCGATGATGGGAATAAGCAGGGGAATCTTGTTGCAGAGAGCCGGTGGGCGGTGTAAACCGGCAAAGAGCAACCCTGCCGTCCAACCCGGAGTTTTGCCTAATCCGCAGCGGTGGCTACGTTATAGCTTTTGAGGTGGGCGCGTTTATCGCGTCAACCAGGGTGGCAACGCGGGAGCAGCTCTCGTCCCTGAAGGGGCGGGGGCTTTTTGTTTATAGGAGGTATTGTGATGAAGGGGAATCAATATATGCTGCTGCCGGGGCCCACATATATCCCGGAGCGGGTGCAGCGCGCCATGTCGCGTCCCATGATAAACCATCGGGGGGCGGCGTTCCGCGACATGCAGGAGGAAATCTTGGCCGGGATAAAGCAGGTTTACCGCACGGAACAAAACCTGCTCATTTATCCGTCGTCCGGCACCGGAGGCTTAGAAGCGGCGGTGGCAAATTTTGTGGCGCCGGGCGACAAGGTGCTGGCGGTGTCCATCGGCGTGTTTGGCGATCGCCTGGCTGAAATTGCGGAGACTTTCGGCGCGCAGGTGCAGAGCATAAAGGTGCCCTGGGGGCAGGCGGTGGATCCGGAAGAAGTGGGGGCGCGGCTGGCCGAGGACCGTAACCATGACATCAAGGCCGTGCTGATAACGCATAACGAAACCTCCACCGGGGTGTTTAACGATTTGAAGGGCGTGCGCCGTGCTATGGGCAATCATCCGGCGCTGACCATTGTGGATTCTGTCAGTGGACTGGCGGCGGCGGATCTGCGCATGGACGAATGGGGATTGGATGCGGTGGTGAGCGGCTCGCAGAAGGCGTTCAGCATTCCGCCGGGGCTGAGCTTTTTGGCGTTCAGCGAGCGGGCCTTGGCTAAGCATAGGACCAATCCCCAGCCCAACTTTTATTGGAGCGTTGATTTCGGCATGGAATATCAGGCCAAGGGGCAAACTCCTTTTACGCCGCCGATTTCCCTTTATTTTGGCTTGCAGGAGGCTCTGCGCATGATGCTGAATGAGGGGCTGGAAAACGTTCTGGCCCGCCATGACGGGTATCGCCGGTTGGTGCGCAACGCGGTGCAGGCCATAGGGCTCAATCCGCTGGCCGATGCGGTTAGCGCCTCTCCCGCGGTAACGTCGGTATGGATGCCGGAGGGCATCGCGGCTAACGAGCTTCGCCAGTATCTGTTGAACAACTTTAATGTGGTAGTGGCCGGCGGCCAGCAGAGCCTGGACAACAAAATTATCCGTATCGGCCATTTAGGCAGTGTGCGGGAGCTGGATCTTTTGGCGGTCATCGCCGCGCTGGAGATTGGCCTGCGGCAAATGGGCTATCCGGTGGAATTGGGCCGGGCGGTAGCCGCGGCGCAGGAGCAGATCTTTCAGGGAACAGGGGACAGGCGTCAGGGATAAGGAGCTAAAAAAAGACAATTATCATTTCTCGAACGATGTGATATATAAAAAAGCAGGAGGTCAAATCATGGATAGAAAAAAAGTAATCGTAACCGAACGTATCGCCGAGGAGGGACTGGCTCTGCTGAGGGCGGAACTAGACGTTGATTTCCGCGACGGCATCCCCCGTGAGGAATTACTGGAGATTATCGATCAGTATGACGCGCTTATCGTGCGCAGCGTGACCAAGGTAAATGAGGAGCTTATCAGCCGCGGCACGCGGTTGCAGGTAATCGGCCGCGCCGGCAACGGGGTGGACAACATCGACGTCGAGGCCTGCACCCGCCATGGCATCACGGTGGCCAATACCCCGGATAGCAACACCGTTTCGGCGGCGGAGCAGACCATCAGTTTGTTGCTGTCCTCTATTCGCAATACGGCCTGGGCCAATGATGTGCTCAAAGGCGGTTCCTGGGACCGCAAGCCCTTCCGCGGCACCGAGCTTTATGAGAAAACCGTCGGCATCGTGGGTCTGGGGCGCATCGGCTCCATGGTGGCGCAGCGCCTGAAATCGTTTAATATGCGGGTGCTGGCCTATGACCCTTATATCGGCGATGAGCGCTTTCAGCGCTTCGGGGTGGAAAAAATGGATACCCTGGAGGAATTGGCCAAGCTGTCCGATATCATTACCGTCCATACCCCGCGCAACGACGAGACCATGTATATGGTCGACGAAAAGATACTGGCGCTGTGCAAGGACGGCGTACATCTTGTCAACTGCGCCCGCGGCGGCATCATGAAGGAAGCGGCGTTGGTGGAAGGTTTGAAGAGCGGCAAGATTGCTTCCGTGGGGCTGGATGTGTATGAAAAAGAACCGGCCACGGAGAATCCGCTGTTTGACTTTAAAAACGTGGTGTGTACCCCGCATTTGGGCGCCGATACCTTTGAAGCGCAGAAGCGGGTGGGTGAAAATATCGCCGAGCAGGTGATTTTGGCCCTGAAGGGCGAGATCGTGCCCAACGTGGTAAACCTACCCACCCTGCTCTCCGAGGAACTGCGCTATCTAAAACCCTATATCCTGCTGGCGGAGCGTATGGGCAGCATTTACCATCAGTTGTTCAAAGGCCCGGTGGAACAAGTGGAGATGAGTTACAGCGGCCCCATTACCCTTAATGACACCGGGATACTCACCATCGCCTTTTTGAAGGGCCTCATGGAATCGTACCTGGGCGAAAGAGTGACCTATGTCAATGCCCGCTTGATGGCGGAGGACCGGGGGATAAGGATTTTTGAAAAACACACCGAGCGCAGCAGCAAGCGCTACAAGAATATGGTAAACGCGGTGATTAAGAATCAAGGGCGCAAGCTAGAACTGGGTGGCACGGTTTCCCGCGCGCATGAACCGATTTTGGTGGAATTCGACGACTATGAAACCGAGGCGGAACTGGAAGGCTATGTGCTGATGGTACGCAACGAAGACCGCCCCCGCGTGATTGGCCCGGTGGCGATGGTGTTGGGCGATGAGAACGTGAACATCGCCGGCATGAAGGTGGCGCGCACCGCCAAAGGAGGCACTGCCATCATGCTCATCAACGTGGATAACGAGCTGGATCGCCGCGTATTGGAAAAAGTGAGCGAGATCGACGGCGTGATGGAGCCGGGAATATTACTATTTTTCGGGGATAACAAGCACGAGTAACAGGGAGGATAAAACATGCTGGACGCAAAACTGTTGCGGGCCCAACCCGAACGCGCGGAGGCGGCTTTTCGCAACCGCAATATGGAAACGGCGCTGGAGCCATTTCTGGCCTTGGATGAACAGCGCCGCCGGTTGTTGGTGCAGGCCGAGGAAATCAAGAGCTTTCGCAACAGCGCTTCCCAGGAGGTGGGCCGGCTAAAAAAAGCCGGCGAGGACGCCGAAGCCCTAATGGAACAGGTGCGTGCCGCCGGGCCCCGTCTGAAGGAACTGGAGGATGAGCTGAAAAACGTCGAGCAGGAGATAGACAACATCATGTACTATCTGCCCAACCTGCCGCATGACAGCGTACCGGTGGGCCCCGACGACGGCGCCAATGTAGAGATGCGGCGCTGGGGCGTGCCGCGTAGCTTTGACTTTGAACCCCAGGCGCATTGGGATATCGGCCCCAGGTTGGATATATTGGACTTCGAGCGAGCGGGCAAGCTATCCGGCGCGCGGTTTACGGTTTACAAAGGCTGGGGGGCCCGCCTGGAGCGTGCGGTAGTGAACTTCTTTCTGGATCAACATACCCAAAACCACGGATATAAAGAGATTTTTCCACCCTTCATGGTCACCGGCGAATGCATGATGGGTACCGGCCAGCTGCCTAAATTTGCGGATGATATGTTTAAGCTGGAGGGCAAGGACATGTATCTGGTGCCCACCGCCGAGGTGCCGCTGACCAACATGCACCGCGGCGAAATCCTGGAAGGCTCGGGCCTGCCCTTGTATCTGACCGCCTATACCGCCTGCTTCCGCGCCGAAGCCGGAGCGTCCGGCCGCGATACCCGCGGAGTAATCCGCCAGCATCAGTTCAACAAAGTGGAAATGGTCAAAATAACCGCGGCGGAAACCTCCTATGACGAGCTGGAAAAGCTGACCGCTGACGCCGAAGCCGTATTGCAGGCGCTTAAACTGCCCTATCGGGTGGTGCTGCTGTCCACCGGCGACATGGGCTTTTCCTCCGCCAAAACCTACGACATTGAGGTGTGGATGCCTTCCTATAATGATTATAAGGAGATATCCTCCTGTTCCAACTGCGAGGACTTTCAGGCGCGCCGCGCCAATATCCGCTACCGCCCCGATGCCAAAGCCAAACCGCGGTTTGTGCACACCTTAAACGGCTCCGGGGTGGCGGTGGGGCGAACGGTGGCCGCCATTCTGGAAAATTACCAGCAAGCCGATGGAAGCGTGATGGTGCCGGAGGCCTTGCGCCCCTATATGAATGGCCTGGAGCGCATCACCGTATAGCATAAAAAAGGAAAAGGGTTTATTGACAAGCCCCCTTGGCTATGCTATACTTTCCTCTGCGCGCTGACTGAAGCAAGACATAGAATCCTTCGCTGGAGGGGTGTCCGAGCGGTTTAAGGAGGCGGTCTTGAAAACCGTTGAACCTTTGCGGGTTCCGTGGGTTCGAATCCCACCTCCTCCGCCAGAGCAATTAAAGTCAGACAAAACAGCATGACACGCACATGGAGAGGTGGCCGAGTCGGCTGAAGGCGCTCGCCTGCTAAGCGAGTAAGCGGCTTAAAACTGCTTCGAGGGTTCGAATCCCTCCCTCTCCGCCATAACTAGGTAAACTGAACTGGGGATTCGAACCCGTGAGGGCATTTTCCGTAAAGAAAAGCTGCCGGTGGCAGGTTTTTAGGAAAATGGGAGGAGCCGGGACCCGCTTGCGGGTGGCGACGAAAGCGGATGCGAGCGAAGCGAGCAGACGGCGAATCCCTCCCTCTCCGCCATAAATTAATACTTACGCGCCGCTAGCTCAGTTGGATAGAGTGCATGGCTACGAACCATGAGGTCAGGGGTTCGAATCCCTTGCGGCGCACCATATGTGTATAAACGGCGTCTTCTTTGCCGCCGATTGTTTTTAAAAAGCTAAATACGCGCCCGTAGCTCAGCAGGACAGAGCAACGGTTTCCTAAACCGTGTGCCGGGGGTTCGAGTCCCTCCGGGCGCACCATGTAAAACCGGTGCGGCACACGAAAACCCAAGGCGCATAAGGAGAGATGGCTGAGTTCGGTTGAAGGCGCTCGACTCGAAATCGAGTAGACCGTTAGTAGCGGTCTCGTGGGTTCGAATCCCACTCTCTCCGCCATAATTAGGTAAACTGAACTGGGGATTCGAACCCGTGAGGGCATTTTCCGTAAAGAAAAGCTGCCGGTGGCAGGTTTTTAGGAAAATGGGAGGAGCCGGGACCCGCTTGCGGGTGGCGACGAAAGCGGATGCGAGCGCGGCGAGCAGACGGCGAATCCCACTCTCTCCGCCATATTTAGTGCGAGGCAAGCCGGAGTGGGATTCACGACAATTTTATAGTTGTATGGAGAGGTGGCTGAGCATGGCTGAAGGCGCTCGATTGGAAATCGAGTAGACGGATAAAACTGTCTCGAGGGTTCGAATCCCTCCCTCTCCGCCATTAAGAGAATCAAGGGACTGCTTTTTAGGCAGCCCCTTTCTATATCTGTAGATTAGGGGGCGATGCCCATGAGCTGGCGGTACACCCAGTCGGGCGATACGCCCTTGGAGCTGATTTCCACCACCACATCGCCGTACCGGACGGAAAAGCGCATTCGATAGCCGTCCGTGTCGCCTGCATCATCGGACACATAGCGGGCGCGGGCGCTTATCACGTCCATCGTCAGTTCGTCAATACTGAAGATGGGGTTATCAACCACTTCCCGCAATTCGGCCGGAACCGACTGGGCCCGCGGGATGGGGTAGAGCGCGAGGTCGTAGTTATGCGTGTCCTCCGCTGCGGTGAGGCGCGGGAGGTCGGCTGCGGTGATATATGATGCCTTCCAGCGCAGCGATTCGTAACCATACGTCCATACTGAGGAGAGATAATCCTCGCCGTTGCCGCGGAAGCGCAGGATGCTTTCCTCGCTGAAGCCCTGCGGCAGTTCCCGCGGCAGATACGGCCCGAAGTCCGCATCCTCGCGAGCTTCGGCCAGCGTGAGGGGATCGTTTCTCCACTCGTCGCTGTGTACGGCGGTGATGGAATCCAGCTCGGGAGCTCGCTTGGTGGCCGCGTAGCAGCTCATCACGTCGTAAAGGTCTGCTTTGGCGTGGTGGGCGTCGGCGGCGGTCGCGGCCACGGAGAGGGCATAGGCCACACCCTCCCGCTCAAACTCCGCCGAGAGATAGACATCAGTTTCTGTTTCATAGAGATAGATATAGCACTCGGTTCCGTTAATGACCGTGGCGGTCGGCTCTTCCTGCTCCAGTTCAAGCATCGGGCTGCCGTAGATCGGTTTATCCGCAGGTGTCAGCTTAACGGTCACCCGGCCGTCCCATCCGGCGTTTGAGATATTGAGCCACACCGCCGCCAGCTCGCCCCAACCGTAGAACCCGGCGGAGCCTGAAAGCTCCATCCACTCCAGCCTCATATCAGGGGCGACGGCGTTGAGGCCCGCCTGGCTCAGTTCCTCCGCGAAGATGGCGAAACCCTGCCGCGGCGCAGAGTTGACCATCGCCGCCGCCGTATTGTAAAACACCTCCGCCCGCTCCACGGTTGCGGTGGCGCCGGGGGCGGTGGGGGAACTGCTCGGCGTTGCGGGGTTGCTGCCGGGAATCGCTATATGCCCCGGCTCGTCGCTCACCGCGTGATCCCCTCCGGGTTGCGGCTGTACCCACCCGGGGCCGCGCAGCAGCGCGGGCGTGGCAAACGCCGCCGCTATAACAAGGCACAGGCAGGCGGCTATCGCGCCCCAGCGCACCCCATGAAACAAGCGTCTTTTATTCCCGGTGTCGCGCTCATATTCGGCCAGCAGCCCGTCGTCGAGGCCGCCTATGGCTTTGAGCAGCATAAGATCTTTCATACCGTAATACCCTCCTTTTCAAGAAAAGCGCGGAGCTTTTCGCGGCTGCGATAGAGGCTTGCCTTGACGTTCGCCTCCCGCAGGCCGTATTTCGTGGCAATGTCCTTGAGCGGGCTCACGTCCCAATAGCGGCAGAGGAAAATATTGCGCTCCCTGGCGGGCAGGGTATGAAGGAAGCGGTTGATACAGCGCGCCAGCTCCGCCTCGTCGATGGCTTGCCCGACGGTATCGGCGGCCGCTATGCAATGGTCCAACTCCTCCAACACCAACTCCATCTCGCCGCCGCCGCGCTTATAGGCTCGCTTGGCCGCGTATCGGTCCAGCGCCAGATTTCTAGTGATGCGCCCGAAGAAAGCGGAGAGCCGCCCCGGCCGCTGTGGGGGCATGGAGTTCCACGCCCGCAGCCATGTATCATTGACGCACTCCTCCGCGCCCTCACGGTCCATGAGAATGTTATGGGCGATAGTGAAGCAATACGCGCCATAGGCGCGCTGCGACTGCGCCACGGCGTCTTCGTCGCGCTGCCAAAACAGCTCTATGATTTCTTGGTCACCCAAGCGGTCCACCTCCTTCAGCGAAAGGCCTTCACCTTTATAGACGGGTTTTTCTCGAAAAAGTTATGGTATAATCTGCACAGCAATCCTTGCTGCGCAAGTCTTGCGGGCTTCGCCCTAACCGCGCTCGGCGCGGCTGTGCCATTGACGGCTTCGCAAAAATGCCCTTGCGAGCAAGCATTTTTGCTGCATGGTATAATTTACCCAACAAGCCTTGCTGCATCGACCGAGAGGCGCGTTGGCAAACGTACATAGTCGGGAACTATTATGAAAAAAGGGGGTAATGAGCCGTGATCGAACTGCCGGAAGCGCTTACCATCGCCCGCCAGATCAATGAGGCGGTGGCAGGAAAGACGGTGGCGCGGGTGTTACCGCCGACAAAACCCCATAAGTTTTGTTGGTTCAACGGCGACGCCGCAGAATATGAAAGCCAGCTCCAAGGAGCTACGCTCCTTTCCGCCGAGGGTTTCGGCATTTATGCGGAAATGTCCTTTGACAACGGCAAGAAGCTGGCCATAAACGACGGCGTCAACCTGCGGCTTAGCGACGGCAGCCCCGCGCCGCGGAGCTATCAGCTTTTAATTGAGTTCACCGACGGCATGGCGCTCGTTTTCACGGTGGCCATGTATGGTGGCATCGTTCTGCATGGCGGCGATTACGACAACGAATATTACCGGAAAAGCCGCGGCTACATATCGCCGTTTGCACCGGAGTTTGAAAGCCTTTACCGCCATGCCCTGGCCGCGTACAAACCCACCATGAGCGCAAAAGCATTCCTCGCCACCCAGCAGCGGTTTCCGGGCATCGGCAACGGCGTGTCTCAGGATATCCTGTTGGCGGCGGGCATCCACCCGAAGCGCAAACTCCAAACCCTGGACAGCGCCGCGCAGGACAAGCTGTTAAAGAGCATGGTTTCCGTGTTGAGCGATATGGTCGAAGGCGGCGGGCGCGACACGGAAAAGGACATCTTTGGCAATCCCGGCGGGTACATCACCAGGATGTCCAATAAGACCTTGGATACGGGCTGCCCGGCGTGCGGCGGCCCCATCACCAAGGAAACCTATCTTGGCGGCTCGGTATACTACTGCGCCAACTGCCAGCCGCTGGCAGAACCGCGCTAGGCGGGCATGGTAGCGCCCCTTTATAATGGAAAATTTGTAGGCTGCGCCGATCCGAAAGAGAAAAACGCGG
>JAUNBV010000195.1 GCA_030526885.1 Syntrophomonadaceae bacterium | reverse complement strand
CAAATAAAATGACCCATAGTACATTTACAACTTCCGATTTTGCGGGGAGTTGGACAAACGGATAAATTGAAATTTACTGTGTAGTAGATTGAAGGGATATTTCTTGGCTGGCAATACGGATGGAGGAATTCTATGAATAAAGACATTTATGAAAAACAGATGAAGCGTGAAAAACGCTGCAAAATAATCACGATTAGTATCTCTATTTTCTTTATAGTGACAGTCCTCGCTGTCTTTGGAGTTTACAAATATAATCATACCTTCACGCCCCAAAGATGGAGTACGGATTTAGAAAACAGATACAAAATGGTTTCCGACATGCTCAGAAAGAACGAGATTATAGGCATGTCTGAAAGCGATATAACAGAGCTCCTTGGACAAGAGGACAGCGAACAATCCTCATTTAAAATAAGAGGTAGCAGAGAGGTATTCTCTCCTGAATCAACTCTGGTCTATTATTTAGGCGTCGATTTTATGGATAACAACTGGCTTGTTGTCTCCATAGAAAACGGTGTAGCAGTCAGTTATTGCATTGATGTAACATGAGCGAAGAAGCAGAGCCCGCATTGCGATAACTACCCGTTTTGTAGGGGGTTGGACCGAGCGACAAATAGGTATTTAAAGAACAAACCACGTTAATAGCTAATGGTGTATTAAGGGAGTCGATGCCATGGACTTGACGGTGACCACGGTTTATCAGCGCGAGGATATGGAGGGCTTTTGCGCCGCCTTTTTAGCGGGGAAAAAGGCTTATCGTATTTCGCACAAGGCCTTGCGTATCATCAGTACTGCGCTGGCCATACCGTTTTGGCTGCTGGCGGCGAGGACAGGCGAGGGCGGGGTTGAGCAAACGGCGCTGCCGGTGAAGCTATTCCCTGCTCGGAGGTCAAATTAAGGAGGGTTTATTATGGGGCGTAAGATGTGGATGGGGGCGTTGGTGTTAGCGGCGTTGCTGGCGGTCACGGCTTGTGGCGGCGGGGAGGCGCAGCCGCCTTCAGGCCCGGACGAGGCCGGGCCCCAGCCGGGGGTGAGCGTGACCGATCCCGCGGTGCTGGCCTGGCTGTGGGAGGATTATCTGTACGGGAGCATATTCACGTTGGGCAATGGCCGGGACTTTGACGCGGCGGCGGGCGAACTGCCCTACCGCTATAGCGCGCTGGAATACGCAGTGTGGTATTTGGTGATGAACGACCCCGAAGGGATGTTCGACCCCGCAACCGCAGAGCCGTTCGTGGCCTTGCCCGATGAAACGGTGGCGGAGTGGGCCCGGCGGCTGACGGGGGTGGAACTCGGCTCCATCGATTATGCGCGGGATTACGAATACAGCTCCGTGTTTGCCAGTGGAGAAAACCGCATCGACTGGTCGCAAGCGCGGCAATCCTGGGGCATTACGCCCTATACCGAAAACACCCCCTGGAGCATCAGGCTGGACGAGGTGACGCATGACGCGCAGGCTGGCACCTATACCGCACGGCTGGCACATTATGTGCGCAGCGGGGACGATGCGCGGGTGAACCGTATGTTTGAATATACCCTGCGCGAGACGGAGGACGCTTTGCAATTCGTGGCGCGCCGCACCATTATCCCGGATATATCGGATTTGGTTTCCATAGAGTATTGCGGGCAGGAACTGGATGCCGGCGCGGTGGGCGCGGCGCTCAAGGGTGAACTGGAGCGGTTCTCCTATACCATTAGGGTAGGCGATGTGATGTTTGTACGCCATTGGCCGGTGCGCAATGAGAGCGATACCGGCTATGATTATGTGCTGGCGGGATATGATATGGCGGCGGACGCGCCTATCGGCCGTATCGAACTGGAGGAGCAAAACCTGTATGGCGTCCGCGCGGCGGAGGACGGGGGCTGGCTGCTGTTGCTGCCCGACCGGGTGATGCAGGTGGACGCGGGGATGAAGCCGGTGCGGGAGATCGAATTGCCCGCGCCGGTGGCGGCGTCGCGGGATAGTTACGACTGCATGGCGGACGGCAGCGGCTTCGTATATATGCGCGGCGGTGACCTGATGCTGCTGCGGGACGGGGAGGAAAAACTGCTGTGCAGTTCGCCCCCGGTCAGTCGCTACGGGTATGAACTGTTCATCCGCTATCCCGAACTGATACGGGA
>JAUNBV010000047.1:8945-12255 GCA_030526885.1 Syntrophomonadaceae bacterium | reverse complement strand
GTAAAGGTGGCTCGCCCCTGGGTTCCGGAGCGCAGGGCGGTTGAATAACCAAACATTTCCGCCAGCGGCACCAGAGCGCTTATAGTCTGAGTGTTGCCGGTCATCGTCATATTATCTATCCGCCCCCGGCGGTTGCTGATATGATTGATTATATTCCCGGTAAATTCCTCGGGGGTATTGATTTCAGCTTTCATGACCGGTTCCAGCAGTTTGGGCCCGGCTTTGCGGATACATTCGCGCGCCGACATCATGGCCGCAGTGCGAAAGGCCATTTCCGAAGAATCCACTTCATGAGCGGAGCCGTCCAGCAGGGTAGCTTTTACATTGACCACCCGATAGCCTTTGAGTACTCCTTCTTCCAGCGCCTGCTTCACGCCCGATTCCACCGCCGGGATATACTCGCGCGGTATCGCGCCGCCCACGATTTGATTCACAAACTCAAAGCCTTCGCCCGGCTCCAACCGCAGCACCAGATGAGCAAACTGCCCCTTACCGCCGGTCTGTTTCACATAGCGGGTGTTTTCCTCGGCGGTGCGGCTGATGGTCTCGCGGTATGCCACCTCCGGACGGCCAATGTTGATATCGAGGCCAAATTCCTTGGCCAAGCGCTCGGTGATAATCTCGAGGTGCAGCTCACCCATGCCGGCAATCAGGGTCTGCCCGGTTTCTTTATTATAAATGGTCTTAAAGGTGGGATCCTCCGCCGCGATGCGGCCCAAGGCCTCGCTGATCTTTTTTTGATCCTCCGCGGTACGAGGCTCGATGGCGATCTGGATCACCGGCTCTGGAAAGCTGATGGATTCCAGCAGCACCGGATGGCTTTCGTCACATATGGTGTCGCCGGTAGCGGCATCCTTCATACCGATGATGGCCGCTATATCGCCGGCAAATAATTCCTGCACTTCCTCGCGGTGATTGGCGTGCATTTTTACCAGCCGCCCTACCCTTTCCTTTTTGCCCTTGGTACTGTTATACACATAGGAGCCGGCTTTAAGGGAGCCGGAATATATACGACTAAAGGCCAGTTTGCCTACATGGCGGTCGGAAACGATTTTGAATACCAGCGCGGAAAAGAATTCCGTGTTTTGCGGGTCGATTACTATTTCCTCCTCGGAATCGTCAAGGCGCGCCTGTGGGAAGGCAATCTCAAGCGGCGAAGGTAAAAACATCACGATGCTGTCCAATAACGATTGTACCCCGATATTGCGATAGGAACTACCGCACACTACCGGCACCAGTTCACCGTTCACGGTAAAACGGCGGATAGCCGCCACGATCAGCTTAGGATCGATTTTTTCCCCGGCGGAATAAAGCTCTAAAAGCTCTTCGTCCCGCTCGGCCACCGCTTCCACCAGTTCCAGACGCAGGCGTTCGGCTTCCTCGAGATACTCGGTCGGAATATCGGACTGCACTACCTGATTGCCCAGCTTGCCGCTGTATGTTTCGTAGCGCATGGTTATCAGATTGATAATGCCGGTGAACACGTCATCCTTTATCACGGGCAGGGTAATGACCAGCGGATTCGCGCCCAAACGCTCGCGGAGCTGGCTCACCACCCGGTTGTGATCGGCTCCTACCGTATCCATTTTATTTATATACGCAATCCGTGGCACGCGATATTTATCCGCCTGACGCCATACGGTCTCAGACTGCGGTTCCACTCCGCCGCGGGAGCAGAAGATGGCCACCGCTCCGTCCAAAATGCGCAGGCTGCGCTCCACCTCAGCCGTAAAGTCCACATGCCCAGGAGTATCGATAATATTGATGGCATGCTCCTGCCATACGCAGTGGGTAGCAGCCGAAGTGACGGTGATGCCTCGCTCCCTCTCCACGTCCAGATAATCCATAACGCTTTGGCCGTCATGCGTCTCCCCTATCTTATGGGTAAGGCCGGTGTAATACAGTATGCGCTCTGTGGTAGTGGTTTTGCCAGCGTCAATATGAGCAATAATGCCGATGTTTCTGATTCTTTTTAACATAGTTGTTCTTTATCCCCCTATTTTTGGGTCTTCATTCCGGTTCATAACCCGAAAGCCTGAAGATATATGTTATAGCGTAGAAAAACTTTTGTCAAATGTTTTTCATCATAGTATACAAACGATTTTTTGCCGCGTCATAAAAGTCTTTATATTGTGCTGCCATTGGGCAATTATAGCAGCGTATAACAAAATACTTTCTGTACCTATTTAATAGGCA
The DNA here is from genome assembly GCA_030526885.1 of Syntrophomonadaceae bacterium. Taxonomy (GTDB): domain Bacteria; phylum Bacillota; class Syntrophomonadia; order Syntrophomonadales; family Syntrophomonadaceae; genus JAUNBV01. The sequence goes on along the minus strand of JAUNBV010000047.1, from coordinate 10,059 downwards.
AGCAGGATTTTGAGCGTTTTTGACAAATAAGTTATATTATAATGGTAATTGGTTCGGTAAAAACGCTGCGCGACAGCTAAAGAATGACCGGGGAAGGAGGCGACTTTATCCCAAAAGGCATAACCCGATGTTAAATGTGAATTTATGATTAGGAGGTAATGAATCAAGATGACTAAAAAAAGCATTGCTCTATTGTTAGTGCTGGCGTTGGCTATGGCCGTGCTGTGTGCTTGCGGCGGGGGTGAAACTGCGCCGCCGGGAGGCGAAGGTCCCTCGGAACCTGCCGCTCAGACTCAATTCATCAACATTGCCACCGGCGGCACAGCCGGCACCTATTATCCCCTGGGCGGAGCCATGGCAGAGATTATGAACAATAATATTGAAAACGTCAACGCCACGGCTGAATCCACCGGAGCTTCCACTGCCAACATCAACTTGCTGAACAACGGCGAGGTTGAAATCGGCCTGATCCAGAACGACGTGACATATTATGCCGCTAACGGCATCGAGCTGTTTGACGGCAATAAAATTGAGGGGCTGTATGCCCTGGCTTCCTTGTACCCCGAAACCTGCCAGATCGTTACCACCGCTGATAGTGGCATCACCAGCATATCTGATTTTGCCGGCAAGCGTATTGCGGTGGGCGCAGCCGGTAGCGGAACTGAAGCCAACGCCCGCCAGATTATGGCAGCAGCCGGTATTACCTATGACGATATTACTTATCAGTATCTTTCCTTTGCCGAAGCCGCCACCGGTCTGAAGGACGGCACCTCCGACGCCGCCTTCGTAACCGCAGGCGCTCCCACCGCAGCAGTTATGGACATTGCCGCTCAGCATCAACTGGTGCTGATTCCGCTGGATGACGCCACCTGCGATAGCCTGATTGCTCAGTACCCCTTCTACACCAAAAAAGTGATTCCCGGCGGCACCTATCAGGGCGTGGACACTGACGTGAACACCCTTGCCGTGCAGGCAATGCTGGTAGTTACTGACGATATGACCGATGAAATGGCTTATGACATCACCAAGGCCATCTTCACCAACCTTGACCGCATAGTTGCCGCCCATCAGGGGGTTGGCAGTCTTATCACCGTGGATACCGCCCTGGATGGAG
>JAUNBV010000047.1:0-8935 GCA_030526885.1 Syntrophomonadaceae bacterium | reverse complement strand
CGGCGCACAGAGATTTTTTGACGAGTTATAAGACGGACTGATATCATGAAAAAAGCCCGCCGGCGTTATCCGGCCCTGCTGCTGTCAATTCTGCTGGTGCTGGGTGTGTTGATATATCCGGTACGGGTACTGGAACTTTGCGATGTTGAGAAAACCGAGAAACTATTGCTGCCCTTATGGGGCAGTGATAGTTTCTCATATGAATTTCTTCATTCCGTGCAAAAGACGCCGGTGCGCGAAAACTTCATTATCCAGGAAGATAACCGTTTACTGCTGGTATCCACCTGGTATTACTCGTTGGGAGTGGGACTGCCCTTTTTGCCGGAAGAAGGCTCTTTTATAAATGACAACGGCGTGTTTAAACTCACCGGGATAGATCGTGAATTTGAATACATAAATTTTGGTTTGATGCCGCTGGCGCAGCAACAAATACATTGCGGGAAGCAAAGTTATAGCTTTGACCACTACTTCTCATCCGGCGCCATCATCAGGCTGGAAGCTTCAACCTATACCCCCTGGCAGCTTCTGGTCAACTCACTGTAATAAAAGGAGTCATGCCATGTCGCCCACACAACACGTTATAGCCGGACATGCTACCGAGGATATCCCCGATATTGATCAAATCAGCAGGCAATTCGATCGTGAGGCCGATTACCGCACCCACAGCGGGCTGTTTAAATGGGTGGTGGCCATCATTGCGCTGTGCTTTTCGTGCTTCCAGCTCTACACGGCCATCTTCGGTCTCTTGGATGCCCAACTGCAGCGTGCGGTGCATTTGTCTTTTGCGATGGCCCTGGTTTTCTTGCTGTATCCCAGCCGCAAGAAATGGTCGCGGCAGGAGATGCATTGGATAGACGCGGTCCTGGCCGTGCTGGCCGCCGCTACTCCGCTGTATATTGTGGTTTTTTATCACGAGCTGGTTTACCGCGCCGCGTTGCCCACCAATCTGGATATCCTGTTCGGGATAATTGGAGTGTTATTCGTGTTGGAGGCCGCACGTCGGGTGGTAGGATGGCCCATCGTTATCGTGGCCTTGGTGTTTATCACCTATGCTTTTGTAGGCCCCTATATCCCCGGCACCTTTGCCCATCGCGGCGTAAGCCCCTCGATGCTGGTAGCGCATCTCTACTACACCACCGAGGGCATTTTTGGCATACCGTTAGGGGTTTCCTCCACCTTCATATTTTTGTTTATCTTGTTTGGCGCCTATCTGGAAAAAACCGGATTGGGCCAATTCTTCATCGATATCTCCAACGCCATTGCCGGTTGGGCCCGTGGCGGGCCGGCCAAGGTGGCGGTTTTGTCCAGCGCCCTGATGGGCACCATCTCAGGCAGCTCGGTCGCTAACGTGGCGGGCACTGGCAGCCTTACCATCCCCATGATGAAAAAACTGGGCTATAAACCGGAATTCGCCGGCGCGGTGGAAGCGGCCGCCTCTACCGGTGGCCAGCTTATGCCGCCCATTATGGGCGCCGCCGCTTTCCTGATGGCGGATTTTATCAGCATGCCTTACGGCGAGATTATCAAGGCTGCGGCTATTCCGGCCGTGCTCTATTTCACCGGCATCATGATTGGCGTGCACCTGGAGGCCAAGAAAAAGGGCTTAAAAGGGATGTCGCGCAAAGAGCTTCCCAATATATTTAAAGTGTTTAAGGAGCGTGGCCATCTGGCTATACCGCTGGCCGCCGTGGTATATCTGCTGGTAAGCGGCATGACTCCCATGCGAGCGGCGTTATGGGCCATCGCCCTTACCATCGTCTGTGCCATGCTACGGAGCAACACCCGCATATCGTGGGTGGATGTCATAAAGGCACTGATTGAAGGCGCCCGTGCCGCCCTGGGGGTGGTAGTGGCGTGCGCCACCGCTGGCATCATAATCGGGGTAGTGACGAAGACCGGATTAGGTCTTAAGCTAGGCTCCGCGCTGGTAGCGCTGGCCGGCGGCGTAGTGCTTTTCACCCTGATGTTTGCCATGCTTACCTCTATCTTATTAGGAATGGGAGTGCCTACCACCGCCAACTACGTCATAACCTCCACCATCGCGGCGCCGGCCTTATTGCAGCTGGGGGTGCCGATTCTGGCGGCGCACATGTTCGTTTTCTACTTTGGAATAATAGCCGATATAACGCCGCCGGTGGCTTTAGCCGCCTTTGCCGGCGCCGGTATCGCCCGCGGCGACCCCTTGATGACCGGGGTAAATGCGGCCAAATTAGCCATTGCCGCATTCATAATCCCTTATATATTCGTATTCTCGCCGTCATTATTGCTGATTGATACCACTGCCTGGGAGGTAGTGAGAATACTGATTACCTCAGTAATCGGTATGACGGCATTGGCCGCAAGCGTGTCGGGTTATCTTTTAGTGCGAACTCGCTTTTATGACCGCATTATGTTTTTGGTAGGCGGCCTGATGATGATCGATCCCGGCGCCATTACTGATAGCATCGGCATTTGCATCGTGGCAGCGGCCTTCCTTATTCAGTTCCTGCGCCAGCGCCGCGAGGACGACAACAGCGCAAGGCTGAACGGTTCCGCGGTTGTTTAAAACAAGCTTTAACCGTCTGTGGGAATATAATGACCAAGAATCTCTTGAAGCATCGGCGCGCGATGCGACAAGAGATTCTTTGTTACGTATTCATATGGCTCCGGCGCGATAGGTTACGGTACTACCTGCCTTCGTAATTGGCCTTGCGTTTTTCAAAGAAAGAGGCGATGCCTTCCTTTTGGTCATAGGTACCGCAACAGAAAGTTGATTGCGCCTGTTCAAACAGTAAAGATGCCGCCACGCTGCTTTCATTAGCCACATTGATGCCCTTTTTGGCAAAGCGCATCGCGATCGGGGGCAATCCGGCCAGCCTTTTTACCAGCTTCATGGAGCGCACCGGCAGTTCTTCCAAGGGCACCACATATTCCACCAGGCCAATACGCAGGGCCTCGTCGGCAAGTATCTCATCGCAGCCCATTATCATGCGCTTGGCCTGACCGATGCCCACTAACTGAGTAAGGCGGGTGGTGCCACCCATGTCCGGGGACAGTCCGAAGCGCACCTCGGGAATGGAAAACCGGCTGTTATCCGCGGCTATGCGAATATCGCAGCCCAGGATGAACTCCATTGCGGAGCCATAGCACAGGCCATGGATGGCGGCCACTACCGGTATCGGCATTTCCTGCCAGCGGCTGTACAGGCGCTGTAGCCATACCAGATTATCCATGATGAATTGCGGCGATACCCCTTGCAGGAAAGCCAGATCCACCCCGGCGGAAAAGTGATCGCCCTCAGCGTCGATAAGTACAGCGCGCAGAGATTTGTCGGCATCCACCATACTCTGAACTTCTTCCAGTTCAGTCAGGAACTTCTCCCCTACCAGGTTGAAGCCTTTGGCGTTGCAAAGGGTAACAATCGCTATGTCCCCTTCTTTTTTGTAAGCTAGGCGTTCTCCAATACTCATGCTGTTGCCTCCATTCAAATGTTTTAATATAGCATTATTTCAATATACGCCCACCATGCCCATTTGTCAATTGAGCGGGCATAATATTTTTGACCAAGCCCTGTAAATACATGTACAATAAGCGTAAGTTGATGCAAAGGGGTTGTTCATATGAAAAAATTGATGTTGTTATTAACAACACTTGTGGTTTTGATGCTGCCCGGTTGTATGGCTCCCGCAGGTGAACCGGCGCTAGACCCTCCCCTTGCGGTCGAACCGGAAAGCCCGACGGACGAGAGTATCACCATTCTGGGTACCGGCGATATCCTGATGCACAACAACGTTATCGCCTCCGGCAGCGACGGCAGCGGCGGGTATGATTTCAATCATCTCTACGAGCCCATAAAGCTCTATATCGAGTCCGCAGACCATGCCAGCGCCTGTCTGGAATGCGCGCTGGCCGGTGCGGAGAGCGGCTACACCGGCTATCCTCAATTCAACAGCCCGGATGAACTTGCCACGGCGCTGAAAAACGCCGGCTTTGACCTCATTAATACCGCCGGCAATCACTGCATGGACCGCGGGCTGGCAGGCGGCTTGCGCACCCTGCAAGTGCTGCAGGACGCGGGGCTGGACACCATTGGCACCAATGCCTCAGCCGAAGCCAAAGCCACGCCCTACATAAGGGAAATCAACGGTTTTAAGCTGGCCTATCTCGCCTACAGCTACAGCACCAACGGTATTCCGATACCGGCCTCGGCCCCGTGGTATTTCAACGATTTGGACAAAGACCAGGTACTTGAAGACATCTCCGCCGTGCGCGAACAGGCCGACCTGGTGATACTGCTGCTACACTGGGGTGTGGAATACAGCCCCTATCCAACCGAGGAACAGACGCAGTGGGCACGCGATTTCTTTGCCGCAGGCGCCGACCTCATCCTTGGCAGCCACCCCCATGTTATCCAACCGGCGGAAATAATCTCCGTGGACGGCAAGGACAAACTGGTCATATATTCCATGGGCAATTCCATCGGCAGCCAGAACGGCATCGAGCGCAACAGCGGCGTCATGGTCACCGCAGAGTTTACGCGCGACGGCGCAGACGGCGCCATTGCGTTGAGCGGTTATGAATTCATCCCCACCTACATCCACCGCTACAACGCCTCAGGCAAGCAGCTTTTCCGTGCGCTGCCTATCACCACTACCATCGCCGCCATTGAAAACGGCGGCGAGACCATACTCACTGCCGACGATATCCCCCTGCTCGAATCTGTTTATACCGCTACCATGGACACCCTGTGCGCTATGGGGCTTGAACTCGATCAAACCACACTTTAAATACGGTGCCGCCCGCCCCCGTGTCCACCTCGATCACGGCATGGTGGCGGTGGGCAATGCCGTAGCAAATCGCCAGCCCTAAGCCGGTTCCGGCTTGCTTGGTGCTGACCAGAGGTTGTCCTGTCCGGGCCAGTTCCAATATCTTGGGCGGGATACCCGGCCCCTCATCCTTCACCCATAAAGCGACCCTATCGTTTTTAGAAAAGGTTCCCACCGTCACCGCACCCCCGCACGGCATGGCCTCCAATCCGTTGCGGATAAGATTCAGCAAAAGCTGCCGCATCTGCCCGGGATCGGCATTTATCATCGGCGTTTCCCGCAGGTCAAGGGTGACGAGCTTTTGATCCCCCCGCGCCGCGGCGCTGAGCATCGGATAAAGTTTCTCTATGATACTGTTGACCGCCACAGGCTCAAATCTGCCGCCTTGCTCCCGTGCCCCACGAAGATATTCGGTGAGGGCCCCGTCGGCGCGGTCCAACTCCTCTATCATCACCGCGAAGCGCTCATGCGCCGATGCGCACTCCGGGTCAGCCTGCAGCAACTGCAAGTACCCCCGGACGGTGGCAATGGGGTTACGCACCTCATGTGCCATAAAGGCAGCCATCTGCCCCGCCAGCCGCAGGCGGTCGAGCCGTTCAAACTCCTCGCGCGTCATCACAACCTCGTTTAACACCATATGCACCCCCCATTATCATCATGGCAATATATATTATTAACACCTTTGCTAATATTTGTTCTCCCCGCCGGGTTAATTATCCTGCCACCGCATAGTTCGCTCCCCTGCGGAATAAAATGCAGCAGACAAAAAGTCCGCAGCGCATTTCTGCGCCGCGGATATAAGGAGGGAATAGGATGGTAGCGGCCCGTATCAGGTTTACAATCAGCCTGATAACAAGCTCACTTCATACCTGATAACAATTTATGAGGCGGGGAGGTAAAAGGTGCATGGCGGAAGTGTATTATAAAATTGGTGAAGTCGCGGAAATGCTGATGATAGAACAATATACCCTGCGCTATCTGGAGCACAGCCTGAGGCTGAAAATCAAGCGCAACGAACGCGGCGAGCGCCAGTACAGCGAAAGCGACCTGGAGACCTTGCGGCTGGTGATGAAGCTGAAAAAAGAAAAAGGCTTAAACGCCACCGCCATTCGCATGGCCTTAGACAATCTGGAAACCAAAACCGAAGAAGCCCCGGTCCTGCCGGTGGAACGCCCTGCCCTGCCCGATATCATAAGAATCGGACAGACTACTGAGCGCATCGCCGAGCAAAACCAAAAACTGATGGAACAGAATGAGCGTCTACAGGCCAGCCTGAAAACCCTGGAGCAAAAGATTAACGCCCTGGAACAACGCCGCGAGGAACGCCTGGACGAATTAATCCGCCTTGTGAAAAGCGACCAGGAAGAACGCCAAAAATCATGGCTGTCCGCGCTGAAACGAAAATAGCGGACGAGGCTTACGCCCGGCGTTGCCTACAGTATCGACTATATGATCGGCGAAGCCGAATATCTCGGGAAGGGTTTAGGGAAAGAAATCGTTAAAGAATTGTTAGCCCAGATCAAGCACCATGCAAACCCAAACTGGTTATCGTACAGCCCGAAACCGATAATATAGAATCCTGTTCGGTTTTAAGGTCTTGCAGATTCATATTTAATGCACAAAGTCAGTTTTTTCCTACCCATTATGAGCATAATGGCCCACACCGGACAACATGCCTCCCCGCGGCGAGAAACGATTAGAGTGCCGTGGTGCGAGTGGCGGTAGTATCAGATATTGGACCTGTTGACAAAACATCTCCATAATTCCCGATATGGTATAATCTTCATAAGGGGGTTAGGCCATGGTGAGGGCTATCTGTATAAAGCCTTTAAAATTCTTATCAAAACGCTGATCCTTAAAATCGCAAGGTGAGAAATTGTATTTACAAGCTGCTTGATTTTTAAAAGGTAGTTTGTCAACAGGTCCAGCTATGCATTTCATTTCAGCGAAAGAAGCAGCCGACAAGTGGAATATTTCAGAACGCAGGGTACAAAAGCTGTACGTAGAAAACCGCATAGCGGGCGCGGTTAGGTTTAGCCGCGTATGGCTGATACCAAAGGACGCGGAAAACCCGCCGACGCCCGCAGGAAGAAATGTTAGAAATAATTTAGAATTAACTTGTATGCTCTTGATAGGAGGTGTGGCACATGGCAAAGACATTATTGATTGTAGACGACGAACGCGATATGAGAGCCATGCTCAAAAAGTATTTTGAGTTGAATGGTTTTGGCGTGATGGTAGCCGAAAACGGGCTGACCGCCATCGAAAAGGCGGGCAAGCAGCCGGACTTAATCATACTCGACATCAATATGCCGGACTTGGACGGCATCGAAGTATGCAGCCGGATACGGAGCTTTGTTTCCTGCCCCATCCTCTTTCTGACCGCCCGCCTCGAGGACAAGGACAAGCTGAAAGGCTTTGCGGTGGGCGGGGATGATTACATCGTCAAGCCGTTCTCCATCGACGAGCTGGGCGCACGGGTGGAGGCGCATTTGCGCCGGGAAGAACGCAAAAACGGCAAAGCCGTCCGCACGAAGTTTGATGACGACCTTGTGATTGACTACACGGCGCAGGAGGTCTATTTCAAAGGAACGCTCATTCCCTTTTTGAACAGGGAATTTCAAATCATTGAGCTGCTTTCCTCTTACCCCGGACAGCTATTCAGCAAAGACCGCATTTTTGACAGCTTGTGGGATATGGACAGCAACACGGATGTTGCGGTCATTATGGAGCATATCAGCCGCATCCGCGCTAAGTTTGCCGAGGCAGGATGCAAGCCCTATATTCAGACGGTTTGGGGGAGCGGGTACAAATGGACAAAATAAAGAAATGGTATCAGAGCATCCCCTTGTGGCTGGCGCTTTTTCTGACAATTATAATCGTCATACTGATTGCTGCCTTTGCTACGCGGCATACAGAAGAAACTGCCGCGCACAGAGCCGATGAAATACAGAACAAATATCTGACCGGCGAGATAGAAGAAAATGCGCTAAACGGCGCGGCGACTGTTCGCTATAATGTTGATTTTCATTATGAGGATTACACGGACAAGGACGCGAGGGATTACCGGATCTATACTTTTGTAAAAAAATATGCCGCGCTCTTTTGGTACTCGGTCTGCGTTATGGCTGGAGGTCTTTTCTTCTATCTCACCAAATTAAAGCGACCTTTGTCTTTGCTCGGCAACGCCTCGGCGAGGATTGCGGAGAGCGAGCTGGATTTCACTCTGGATTATTCCGGCTCGGATGAAATGGCGAAGCTGTGCAGCGCTTTTGAGAAAATGCGGAACGCGCTGGACGAGAATAACAAAAGGATGCTCCACATGATTGACGAGCGTAAGCAACTCAACGACGCATACACCCACGATTTGAGAACGCCTATCGCCGTCTTAAAGGGCTATTCTGATATGCTGGTCAAGTATCTCCCCGAAAACAAGCTCCCGCCCGATGAAGTGCTGGAAACGGTGAAAACCATGTCCACCCATGTTTCCCGTTTGGAGCAGTTCGTTGACAGCATGAACACCGTGCAAAAGTTAGAGGATTTGTCCATTGAGAAAGAAGATGTTGCCTCCGCTGATTTTTTAGGGCACTTGCGGGAGTCGGCGGCGATCCTCTGCCAAGGCGGCAACTTATCCTGCGCCTTTGAAGCGCCCATTACGGACGATACGCTGCACATCGACCCTGCCGCCGTGATACAAGTGTATGAGAACCTTATGGGCAACGCCATTCGCTTTGCGAAATCCAAAGTTATAATAAGCTGCACCCGTGGGACGGGCGTGTTTTCCATTTCGGTCACGGACGACGGCAAGGGCTTTTCGGAAAAGGATATGGCAAAAGCATCTCACCCCTATTACAGCGGTCATGGAGAAAAGCAAGCCCATCACTTCGGCTTGGGCCTGCACATCTGTCGGACGCTGTGCGAAAAGCACGGCGGCCAACTCCGTTTGGAGAACGCTTCCGGAATGGGCGCAAAGGTTACGGCACAGTTCTCTACTTAGGCCAAACATAATTGCATCACGCCAAAAGCGCGATGCAAAAATGATGCTACTATTATGTATCCTCATACGGCAAAGGAGGTGGCACAATGAACCATATTCTGGTGGTAGACGATGAACAAGCCATCGTTGATTT
>JAUNBV010000194.1 GCA_030526885.1 Syntrophomonadaceae bacterium | reverse complement strand
GTCAGCATCTGCGCCGGGCCTTCCTGCACCTGATGGGCATACGACAATTCCAGGCTGCGCCCGTAGAGCGGATTAGTTATTTTTTGAGTTGTATTGCCGAAAATACCGGCTTCGGTGTTGCTGGTGATATCGCCCGATACCAATCCGTTTTCACTCAAAACCCCTATTTTTTCCCCCGGAGCGCCGGGGCGGCCCGGTTTGATGGCCTGAATGGAGGCCGACACCAGCCGTCCGTCTTGCACATCTATCATCTGGCCGGTACCCGCGTCCTCGATACGGTGTCCCAACGCCGCATATTGACCGGTCTGCGGATTCCAAAAGCTTAAAGTGCCCACTCCTACCACGCTGTCGCGCACATACAGGCCGATGCGAAAGCGGTCGGTTTCCCGGCAATAAACCCCCTGGACCTCGATTTCCATTGCTTCTCCGGCCCGAATGATCTTTAGCGTGGTGGGTTGGCCCTGCCGGCGGTCAATGATGCGCGCCAGCTCCGTTTCGTCACGCACCTCTACCCCATCTACCTCCACCACCACATCGCCAATCTGCACTCCCTGCTCCCGCGCCGGGTACAGGCTGTGCCCCGTATCCGTCTCCACCATAGCAAAGCCCACTACCATAACGCCTTTTGAATGCAAAATCACGCCAATGGAATGCCCCCCCGGCACCGCGGTGCGGGCGGGCAAGGCCTCCACCTCGATGGTACGCACCGCGATATATCCGAACAAACTGAGTTTAAGCTGGGCATTGCCGGGCTGCAAGGCGCTGATTTCATACAGGTCTTTGCCCACCCGGCCCAAAGTCAGCGCGGGGTCCTCGACCGCCGGGTATAGTTCCTGGCCCTCGTGCCAGAGCGAGATTTCCAGCCGGTCCTGCAGCCACAACGGCAATTCCAACTGAATTACATCCTCTTGCCCCACCACCATGCGCTGCTGCTGCGGCAGGCTCAAAAGCGCGGATACCCGCGGGCTAAACACCAGCGCCAGCATCAGCGCGCACAGCACCAGCCCTATCACCGGTCTGATCCGAGTTGACTTCAAATCATATTCCTCCGTTCATGTACCATCCCGTCAGCATTATTCTGGCCTACGGACGGCCATATATACGGAGCAAAAATTTTTTAAAGTTTTCAAGAAAAATTGTTGACTTTCTTTGACCTTAGTTTTAAACTATATCCTGTGAGGAATACTACGCACAGAACCACAAATTCAAAAAGGAGGTAATCACATGTTTGAACTGACACCCTTAAGAGCAAGGCGCACCCCGGCGGACTCCTGGTTAATCCCTCGCGATTTTATGAAGGATTTCTTCGGCAACAGCTTCTTTGAAGGGATGGCGGCGATGAACATCCGCACCGATATTCGCGAGACCGAGCAGGCTTACATCGTGGAAGCCGAAATGCCAGGCATGAAAAAGGAAGATATCGCCCTAGATTGGAAGGACGACACCCTGACCGTTTCCGCCACCTATAACGAGGAGCAGCAGGAAGAAAAGGATAATTTCCTGCACCGCGAACGCCGTCGCGGCAGCTTTTCACGCAGCTTCTACATTCAAAACGTCGATGCCCAGGCTCTGCAGGCCAAGTATGAGGACGGCATCCTTACCGTAACCCTGCCCAAGCTGCAGAACCGCAACAACGGCAATCACCGCATCGCCATTGACTAAATGTGACTAATGCCGTTATTAAATGCCACTCCTCCTCTCATCAAACAAAAATGAGCTTGCCGGCGCGAACTACCGCGCCATCGAAAAAGGCCATGTTTTAAAACATGGCCTTTGCTTTATATATCCCACCCGCCCCCTATTGCGCGCCATTATCGCCGTACCCCAACCGGCCACAAACGCCCCACAGTATAAGCCCGTTGCCATCGCGCGCGGCTCTGTGCCCTTTAAGCTCATTAAGCACACTTAATCCCTCCTATCAATATAATAAAAAAGCTTTCTAAGCGTCTTTAGATATATTTTTGACCGGCGGCTCAGACGTATTAAATATTTTAAATGGCCTGTTAGTGAAAGGAGAGATATACATGCCAGATATCGACTATGATAGAAACCAGGATAATAGGAGCAATGCAAGGTGTTGCCCATATATCGGCCCCAACAACAATTGGTGGGTCGATGGCGTCGATACCGG
>JAUNBV010000046.1:5418-12335 GCA_030526885.1 Syntrophomonadaceae bacterium | reverse complement strand
CCGAGTTGGAGCCCTTAACCGGACTTGAACCGGTGACCTCATCCTTACCAAGGATGCGCTCTGCCGACTGAGCTATAAGGGCAATGGTTGCGGGAGCCGGACTCGAACCGGCAACCTTCGGGTTATGAGCCCGACGAGCTACCAACTGCTCCATCCCGCGATGAATGGTGGAGGGAGAAGGATTCGAACCTTCGAAGGCGTCGCCAACAGATTTACAGTCTGCCCCCTTTGGCCGCTTGGGTATCCCTCCGCGAAAGACCGAGGCCGGAAAGGGCTCAACCACCGGTTCAGTCACACGCAAGCGTTAATATATCATAATTCCGAAGCGGGGTCAATAGATGAAAAAGAATATTTTTTGCTGGTATTGATCTAAAGGGGAGACAATGGGTTCGATAAAGCCAAAGTGTCCCCTTAATCGCCCCGACGCCGCACAGGCCGGCGCAATGACAGCGGCCAGATAAGGAACTTTTGCCCCCTTGGCACAGGGTTAAAGAGCAAGAGGCCGCCGCCAACACGAAGCTTCATTATTAATCCGATTACATAACCAAGGCCTGACGCTTATCCGCATCCCAATCCACCACGCCGTTCATTGCAGCCACGAAGTTGCGCAGGTGAACGTATGTCTCGCCGTTTATGAGCACCGCCTTGACTTTCATGTTTTTTATAATATTGACCTCTATTATCTCCGGAGCGCCGGCCTGGTTTACCATCCGCTTGATTCTCTCGACATCGAAAACCGGCCTGGGCACGCTGTGGCGCTGAAATCCTTATGGGCGCAGATGCGCTCGATGGGGTGGCGGCTCATTATATCCCGGCACAGCTCAGCCACGACGTAATACAGTCCTTCAGGGGGCTGGGTCAGCTCGAAATTGCCCACGCAACAAATCCCGATAGACTTTTTATTATGGTCCATGCAGTGCGCGCCCTCATCGCTCTCGCTGCGACCGTGAAGCACTTTGAATTGGCCTTCTACCAATTCAACCACGTAGTGATAGCCGATATCACGCCACCCATTGTGCTCGATGTGATATTTGCGGATAGCGTCGAAATCTTTGAGCACGGCGCCATCCGCGGTGGCGGAATGGTGAAGGATGATCTCGGTTTTATTTGACATTTAAATCCCCCCTTCTTTGAGGTATTTCATATATTCATCGGCTTGTATCGCCGCCGAGGTGACGCTGTTATTTTTCCACGCCGCCCACATGCTCCAGATAACGGTCAAAAACGTGCTGAGCGTGTTATATAATTCTTCTTCCACGAACTCCACCGGCGGCATGCCCAACATGATCAGCGCCTGGTTGACCAGCAACAATATCAATATCATAAGTCTAGCCACTGTGCCGGGCTTGATGTCAGTGTTCTTCATTTTTCGAACCTCCATTCATTCAGCTCGTCAATATATCTAAACGCCGTCTTTAAATCCCTCTCGACCACTGCCGTGCGCTCTATCAGGTTGTTGTGCTTTTCCACTTTTTTCTCTAATTCCTTCAACCGGTGGTTAGTGAGCTTGGTACTTGCCAATACCCCTAAAAAAGAGCCTCCCAGCGTCCCCATCAAAGCGATTACCGCTACAAAAACTTCAGGCGCCATAGCCACATCACTCCTCAATAAAAAATACCGCCCTCCAGGCGGTCAGTCCCCATTGCCATAACCCGCTGTGTCCGGCGGCCAGACACAAGGCGGCATGTCGCCTTTACAGAGGTAGAAACGTTATTACGTCTGTAATACACCCCCGCTACGCAGTTCATACCATAAATGTATGTGATTGCGCGATGAGATGTTACCGTAGGCGATACTTTATGGACAAGAAAAAACCGCCTGATAAGGGCGGGCAAACGCCTAAGTATATGTTAAGCTGGCTAAGTCGATGGGATAAAAAATATTTGTGAACCAATTGTGAACCAGCGCCCTATTATGCGTCGCTTGCATAAAAAATAATCCCCCGCAAATGTGGGGGATTAGGCATTTCTTTTGGAGCCGAGCACAGGACTTGAACCCGCAACCTACTGATTACAAATCAGTTGCTCTACCGATTGAGCTAGCTCGGCTGAACAGGGTCAATTTTAATGGGCGGCGGGCGGGATGTCAAGACGGTTTAGTCTTTTCGTTCCTCCAGGTATTTTTCCAGCTTGCGTTTTACCCTTTGCAGCGCATTATCAATCGATTTCACATGCCGCTTGAGCTCGTAGGCTATTTCCTGATAGGTTTTGCCTTCCAGATAGGACATCAGCACTTTCCATTCCAATGAACTAAGTATCTCGCTCATCTTCTTTTCGATAAAGATAAATTCTTCACGGCTGATGATGATCTCTTCGGGATTGTTGATTCTATTGGCGGAAAGGACGTCCATCAGGGTGCGGTCGGATTCCTCGTCATAGACGGGTTTGTTGAGCGAAACATAGGAGTTTAGAGGGATATGTTTCTGACGGGTGGCGGTTTTGATGGCGGTGATGATCTGCCGGGTGATACACAGTTCGGCAAAGGCGCGAAACGAGGTCTGTTTTTCCAGCCGAAAATCGCGGATGGCTTTGAACAGGCCAATCATGCCCTCCTGAATTATGTCCTCCCGGTCGGCGCCGATCAAAAAATAGGAACGGGCTTTCGCGCGGACAAAATTTTTATATTTGTCCACCAGATATTCCACGGCGGCTTGGTCGTCCTGCTGAGCCAGCGCGACTATCTCTTCATCCGTCATTTCCAAATATGAATGGCTATGTTCGTGAACCGGTGCCCAATCAGACATCAAGCGTTCCCATCCTTTGAGATGTGTTTCTGCCTCTGTAAGGGGACTTTGGTTTTGATCCGGCCGCTGTGCTGTAATGTCTCAATTATAGACATCGCACAGGTTTTTCGTCAAGGGTAATCAATGCCAACTATTTTTCAACTAATCCTGCTGTTGCCGCTTCACTTCGTAGATGAGCAAGGCGGCGGCGATAGAGGCGTTCAGCGAATTGACCTGTCCCCACATGGGGATGCGCACCGTCAGGTCGCAGTTTTCCTTTACCAGGCGGCGGATACCGCCGCCTTCACCGCCGATGACCAGCGCGGCGGGCCGGGGCAGGGCGGTGCGATAATAGTCCTGCTCGCCGTCCATATCGGCGGCCATTATCCAAAAACCCTTATCCTTCAGTGCACGGATGGTATTTACCAAGTTGGCGGCCTGATGGATGCGCATGTGCTCCACCGCTCCCGCCGAGGCCCGTCCCACCGCGGCGCCTATCTCCGCGCTGCCGTGGCGGGGCACGATGATGCCGTGCACTCCGGCGCATTCCGCGGTACGGATGATGGCTCCCAGGTTTTGCGGGTCTTCGATGCCGTCCAAAATCAGCAGCAACGGTTCCCCGCCCTGCCCGACGGCATATTCCAGTATCTCCTCCAGTTGTGCATAGCGATATTCGTCCACCAGCGCCAGCACTCCCTGATGCGGTTCGGGGGAAGCCATCTGGTCCAGGCGCCGCCGGTCCACCGTCTGACAGAAGATGCCGCGTTTTTCCGCCAGCCGCAACAATTCCTCAATCTTCTTGCCGTTTTTGCCTTCCTGTACGATTATTTTCTGTACCCGGCGGCGGCCGCGTATAGCTTCCAGGATGCTGTTGATGCCGGTTAGTTGCTGGGTCATGCTTTATCCTTTCCCTGGCGCTGCTTGGGGTAGTGTTTCTTGATCAGGGCCATCGCTTCTTCCTGGGTGGGTATTTTGCCTCTGCAATCATCATGCTGCATACGGTTTTCGGGGCAATAGCCCAGAACTTTGCAGTTGGCTCCGGCATTAGCGAATACGTCGGGGGAGGCTTCTTTGCACAGGGCCATCATTTTATTGGCCATATCGCGAATCTCGCGCTGGGCATTCTTACAGGTGCGGATGGCGAACCAGTCCAACAGCGCGTGGGCGTTCATGCCGATGATGGCCTTGAATTCGGTGGCCTGAGGCTTTAAGTAGCGCAGGTCCTCTTCCGGCATGCCGTCTTTGACCCCCCGGTCATACCAGGTTTCTATCATCGTCAGTATTTGCCGGGCGTCGATATCGGCATAGATTTGCTTTGCGGCAACATCCAGATGATCTGCCAGCGGGCTGCCGTCCTTCAGGCTCAGGCGCTGTATGTCCAGCGGCAGCTTTACCGTCAGGGGCTCGATGCCACGGGGGATGACCATGTCAAAGGAGCGTTTGCCGTTTTTATCTGCGCGGCCGGTCTTTATCATATAGGAAGCCAGGCGCTTGCGCACCAGCTGCACCTCGGTGACACGGGCGTAGCCCTCCACTCCGAACAGGAAGTAGTCGAATTCCACCGCCGCTTTGTGCCCGCTTTTCAAGATGTTGCCCACTATTTTTTTATCATAGGGGGAGGCGATGATATCCTCGATGCTGCGCTCGGAGCGCACAAACCGCGCGGCGATATCGGTATAGCAACGTCCGCCGCCCGCAATCAGAACCACCTTGCCATCACCCACATATTTCAGATTCATGCCTTGGCCCCCCCGTCCTTATTAAGCATCTTGCCTGTCCTCCCTATTCTAACACAATGGCCAGCGGAATCTGGCTATAGTTTTCCGCCTGCAGGAAATAATCCAAGGCCGCATGCGCCATATGTTCCTCCATAAGTTGTAAAAAGGCGCGGTCAAAACCGCCCAGGCCGTGCGGCACGGGTGCGGGGATAATGCCCTGCTCGCGGGCGTAACGATGCGCGGCGGCCGCTCCCAGCAGACTGATACGATAAATCAATTCCTGCGTAGGGCCCGCCATCTCGGCGCAGATATAAAAACGGCACAGCAAGGTGCGCCGGGGATAAACGGCACATATATTGCTGTGCAAAAATACGCAAGGCTGTGACCGCACTTTCATCAGCCCGTGCTCCAGCAGGTCGGGCCGACAGTATTCGGCCACAAAGCCGGCAATCGACATATCCAGCCCTTGGGCCAGACGGCGCAGGGAAATCAAATCGGGGCTGATGTCCGCCGACAGGCAGCAATTTTGCTCACAGGCGCGGCAGGGGGCGAAGTGTCCGGCGGCGTAAGTCTTGCTGATGCCGGCGTCATCGCACAGCGGCTGCCAGGCGTCAAGCAGTTCCTGCAGGGAAGCCGAGGCATCGTTAACCTCCAGCCGGATGGCGTTTTGGCCCGGCTCGATGCCGACGCATACTTTATCGTTGCCCGCCATCATGACCAGGTCACATTTTCGCGGATTACCCGCGCGGGATTGCCGCCCACCAGGCTGCGCGGGGGCACATCCCTGGTCACCACGGCATTATTGGCTACGATGGCGCCCTCACCCACCGTCACGCCTTTGAGGATGACGGCGCGGCAGCCAATCCACACATGGTCCTCGATGACGATGGGAGCAACCTTCAGCACCGCTTCTTCGCCCTCCATCCCCACCGGATGGGAGGAGGTGTCCATAAACAGCACATGCCAGCTGATGGCGCAGCCCTTTCCGATGCGCAGTTCGTCCACCGCCAGCAGGTTACAGCCGTCCCCTAAATACGTATCGTCGCCGATGTAGATCTTGCCGCCGTCGCCCAACGAAAAGCGCACGTCCCGCTCAATCAGCACGTTGTCGCCCACATGGATCTCCGCGCCCACCCCCGGAAAGAACAGGCCGGGGTTGCGGGCCCTGAGATTGCTGCCGCAGGTAGTGAGCCGGCGCTTCACCCGGTAGGTGCTGTACCAGTCTTTAAGCTGCTGCCACATAATCTAATCCCCTCTTTCCCCGCCATGCTCCTTGAGGCCCTGGCGGGCCAAAAAGTCGCAGCGCTCGTTGTGCTCGTCGCCGGCATGTCCCTTTACTTTATGAAAGGTAACCTCGTTTTTGCGGGTCAGCCCCCACAGATCCTCCCACAGTTCCCGGTTGGCCACCGGGTCTTTTTTGCTGTTAATCCAGCCGTTGCGCCGCCAGTTTTCAATCCAATGCTGGTTAAAGGCGTTGACCACATAGGCGCTGTCGGAATAGACCTTAACCGGATGGCCGGTCACCTTAAGCAGTTTCAGCGCTTCGATGACGGCGGTAAGCTCCATGCGCTGATTGGTGGTCATGGCTTCGCCGCCGGAAGCCTCCTTGCGGTGCTGCCCCGCCATCAGCACCGCCCCCCAGCCGCCGGGACCGGGATTGCCGGAGCAGGCGCCGTCGGTATAGATGGTAATGGTCTGCACAATATGACCCTCCCCCGGCATTATAATATAATTTTAATATAGTTCCATCAATTCGCGCAAGGTACTCACCCGCTGATCGCACCCCTCCGGGGCCACCCATTGTGACGGGGCCAGCCAGATGGCGGTCAGCCCCGCGGCATGTGAACCGCCCACGTCCGTGACCGGGTCGTCCCCGATATGCGCGGCTTCGTTGGCCGCCACGCCCACTTCCCGCAACATGCGCTCAAATATTTTTGCGCCCGGTTTGGCGTCGTTGACTTCGTCGGAAAAGATAAGCACATCGAAATAGCCGATGATGCCGTCGAGAGTCATGAAGGTGCGCAACACGCGCCCGGGGCTGGCCCCGGTATTGCAGATCAGGGCTACTTTGTACTTCCCCGCCATATAGGCCAGCGTCTCCCGCGCGCCCTCCTTTATCACCGGCGGCGACTCCAACAGCACCGTATCCCAGTCCTCCTGCAAGGCTTCGCGCTGGGCGGGGGTGGGCATGAGCCCCAGTTCCTGCAACAGTTTGCTCAACTGCCCCCGCGGGCCGATATCGATCCCCTGCTCCCGCTGGACCTGCGACGCATACGTCCAGGTCTTCTGCATCATGGCCATGAGTTCCCCGCGCGACGCCTCATGCCCCCAAGTTTTTATGTGGCGCTGCAAGCGCTCCACCCGCACCGAGCTCACATCCTTTTCGCCTTGCAGATCGTACAGGGTATTCCAGAAATCAAAACTGATGGCTTTTAGCAATCCTATTTGCCCCCTTATTGGTGCTCCTTGAGCAAGGA